>CAZOJA010000062.1:0-11428 GCA_964579955.1 uncultured Veillonellaceae bacterium
TGCTGTGTTCATCGGCTTCGGTTCGTTCTGGTGGAAGGTGGTCGGCCTCTGGTAACGCGTCAGTCAAGCTGCCAGATTCGCCGTACGTCCTCCGGGCTGGCAATCTCGCGACCGATCGCCCCGGCAATCCTGACCATCCGCTCAACCAGCGCCTGATTGGTCGCCAAGACGCCTTTCTCATAATAGACGTTATCTTCGATGCCCACCCGGACATGCCCGCCGAGCGTCATGGCCATCACTGCCAGATTGACATGTTGCGGCCCGATGATCGTGGCATTCCAGATCGCCCCCGGCGGCAGGCTTTCAATCAGAAAGAACAGGTTCCGCGCGGTCGCCGGCAAAGAACCTTTGACCCCGAGCACAAAGTTGAACAGCAGCGGGCCTTTCAACAGGCCCGCTTTTTGCAGCAGCAGCGCATTGTGAATCATTGCCGCATCAAACACTTCGATTTCCGGTTTGATATTCTTCTCCAACATCACTTTGGCCATATATTCGATCAGTTGCGGTTCATTGGCGTTGATGCCGGTCGGAAAATTGGACGACCCGGTAGACAGGCTGGCCGATTCCGGTCCCAATGCCAAGGCTTCGGCCCTTGCTTCGCCGGATTTGCCGCCGCGGGCGCCGGTGGAGATCTGTTTGATCACCGGACATTTCGCCGCATCCAGCCGTTGCACGATTTCGGCAAAGTATCGCTTTTGCACCGTCGGCTGTTGCTCCTCGTCCCGGGCGTGAATATGGGCTACCGCCGCCCCTTTGCCGCAACAGGCAATGATCTCGGCGGCGATTTCTTCGGCGGTGACCGGAACATGCGGTGTCATGGCCTTGGTCGGGACATTGCCGGTAGGAGCAATCGTAATCACCAGTTTTTCCATGCTACAGCCCTCCCTATGCCTTGATGCCGCTGATGTCGGCAAACTCGTTGAACCCGGCAACCATTTGCCTGACCAGTTCGTCCGCCTGGTCTTTGCTGAGCGTCAGCGGCGGCGCAATCAGGAATTGGTCGCCATTTTCCCCGTCGGCGTTCCCATTGCCGGGATATACGATCACGCCGTTGCGCACCAGGGACAGGGTCAGTTTTTCGGCCATCGCCAGCCCCACCGGATACGGTTCTTTCGTCGCCTTGTCCCTGACGATTTCCACCCCAAGCAGCAGCCCCTTGCCCCGGACATCGCCCACGAATGCGAACGGCAGCAGTTTTTCCCGCAGCTGCGCCAGCAGATAAGCGCCCACCGTACGGGCGTTTTCCGCCAGATTGTCTGCGATGAGCGTCTGGATCACAGCGACGGCGACCGCCGCCGACAGCGGGTTGCCGCCATAGGTGTGGCCATGGACGAAGATGCCGGACCCTTTCTGATAAGCGGCGAAAACCTCCTCTTTGGCAATCACCGCGCCAAGCGGCGAATAGCCGGCGCTCATCCCCTTTGCCGCGCAGATCATGTCGGGAACCACGCCGTAATCGTCGATGCTGAACAGGCTGCCTGTCCGGCCAAATCCGGCCATGACTTCGTCATCGATGAACAGGATGTCGTAGTGATCGCAAATCTGCCGGATAATCCTGAAATAGTCCTTGTGCGGCACGATGGCGCCGCAGGCCGCGCCGCCGACCGGCTCGGCGATAAAGGCAGCCACATAGTCGGCGCCTTCCAGCTTGATCGCCCGTTCCAGATCCAGCGCACAATCGACCTCACAGGTCTCCTGGCTCTTTCCGAAAGGACAGCGGTAACAATAGGCCGGCGCGATGTGCGGAAAGTTCAGCAGCAACGGCGTATATTTCTTGCGGCGTTTGTCGCCGGTCATCGACAGCGCGCCGATCGTATTGCCGTGAAAGCTTTTCCAGCGGGAAATCACCCGGTATTTGGCGCTTCGGCCGTCCCGTTCCAGATAGTATCCCCGCGCCATTTTCAGCGCCGCCTCCGTTGCTTCCGACCCGCCGGACACCAGATACAGTTTGTTCAGGGAGCCTGGCGCCAGCGTGGCCACCAGGTCGGCCAAATCCTGGACCGGCTTGGAAGTCCAGCGCGAAAGATGACTGAAGGCCACTTTGGACGCCTGCTCCGTCATCGCCTTGACGATGGCGGGGTGCGCATGCCCCAGATTGGCCACCGCCGCGCCTGCGCAGGCATCGATGTATTTGTTGCCGGCGGTGTCATACAGATATATTCCTTCGCCATGGGAGACTTCGAGGTATTGTTTGTTCACGGCCCGATAAAATACGTTGCTCATGCGGACGCCTCCTTATTTGCCCTGTTTGCGACGGTTTCGCTCTAACGCTGCCCCATGTTCCCCTTGACATTTCTTCAGTCATAGTATAACAATGAATCATATAAATTAAAAACGATTGTTTCGAATCATTATCATCATTTTCAGTGATGATTTTGCCAGGAGGAGGAAGTCCGGTGGAAATCAACCAGCTGCAGATTTTCCGCACCGCCGCCGAAACGCTCAACTTCACCAAAACCGCCCAGCTTCTCGGTTACACCCAATCCAACATCACCGGACAAATCCGGCAGCTGGAAGATTCGTTGCGCGTGAAGCTGTTCGAGCGTCTGGGCCGCCGGATTCAGTTGACCAATGAAGGTATGTTGTTCCTGAACAATGCGCGGGCCATCCTCGAACTGTGCGAACGGGCAAAGGAAGAGTTTTCGCCCCAGGTATTCCGCGGCATCCTGAACATCGGCGCTGCGGAAACCGTCTGCATCCATCGCCTGCCCAAGATTCTGACCGAATTCCGTCGCGCCCATCCGTTGGTGGAAATCCGCATCCTTACCGACAGTTGCGACACGCTCGTCGATTATGTCAAGAACAACCGCATCGATATCGCCATGATGTTGACGGACCGGGTCAAAGCGACGGATATGCAGGTGCATCCGTTGTATGAAGAAACACTCATCCCGGTGGCCAGCCCTGCCCATCCGCTGGCTGGAGCCAAGCACCTGAACGCGTCCGATCTGGCCGGCGAGTGCCTGATCATCACCCTGCCGGGCTGCGGCTACCGGCCCCTGATCCTGTCGATGCTGAAAGAACGTCAGGTCCAGCCCCGTTCCTGCATGGAACTTTCCAGTATCGGCGCCATCAAGGAATGCACCGGCCTGGGACTGGGAATCGCCTTTTTGCCGGCCATCGCGGTCCAGCCCGAACTGGCGCAGCGTAAATTGGTCGAACTGCCTTGGACCGGACCGCAGTTGCAAGTAAAAACCCAACTCATCTTCCATCAGGAGAAATGGCTGACCGCCGCCATGCGCGCATTTTTGGAATTTTGCCTGGCACACTCGACCGTTTGTCAGGCCGGGTCGGTCCCTTACGAAAAGTAACCCACCGCCGCCGTTCATGCGTCCTGAGAAAGAAAGCAGGGACCGGGCGAGAACTTAGCACATAAGTTCCGCGCAGTCCCTGCCGTTGTTTGTGTTGCCTATATTTCCTGCCAGTGACTTGCCTTTTGCCGCCCGCTACACTTGGCCGAAGTCGCGCCAAATCGTTCGGAATTTCTTGATACCGATTTCAAACTGGCCGTGCGCTGAATAGACCCGGCGAAAATTCTCGTTGGGATGGTTTCTTGGCTGCCGTTGGTCCATGTCGGCCAGCACGCTGGTTATCTGGAACGCCATCTCGCTGAGCCCGACCACATCCTTGGAACGATGCACGACATCGCCCAGATTGACCTGGCAGGTCGACCATAGCCCCCTCCGCTGCACCGCTTGGATCAGCATGGCGATTTCCACGCCGTAGTTGACGGGAATCCGCATCGTGCAGAAATCTTCGCGATAAATCGCTACCGCCCCCGACAACGGCTGAATATAACCGGACAATTCCGGCAGGAAGGTGTTGATCCACGGCCTCGCCAGCAGCTCGGTCACCCGGCCGCCGCCGACCTCGATGCCGGATGCCTCGACCCGGACCGGCCGGGCAAAATAGCCTTTGGAGTAACGGATGTCGGCGTCGGCCAATAGCGGTCCGAGCAGCCCGTAAAAGAAACGCGGCGTGATCGTCTCGATGTCGGTGTCAACCCAAGCCAGGATATCGGCCTCCGTGACCAAGGCGCTCTTGAACATCGCCTCGCCTTTGCCGCGATACGCGCCGAGGTCCGGCCGCACCTGCGGGTGCAGATATACGGGGATCCCGTAGGACTGGGCAATCGCCACCGTATTGTCGGTCGAGGCCGAATCGATCAGGATCACTTCATCGATAATGCCGGCCTGCTGCACTTCCAGCGCCGTTTTAATCACTTTGCCGACAGTTTTTTCTTCGTTCAGGCTGGGCAAAATTACCGCGATCCGCTTGTCGAGCTTTTTCTTGTAGCTTCGCAGCACCGCTGCCAGGGAAAAGTCCGCCGCATCGTAAGTGCGGGCCCGTACCCATTTGTTGATCTCGTCGGTCTCGTCAAACTCAAGCTCGCTCATCGGACCGCGCACGATGGTAACGCTGCCGCCGTAGCCGGCACGGATCTTTTCCTGCAGCGGCAATACTTCCGAAGCTGCGAGCGGCGCGCCGAAGAACAGCATCGCAAACTCGCCGCCGAGATTGGCAAGCAGCTCAGTCAATGAAGCCTCGCGTCGCCAGCTGACGGTGACATGGTCAAACATCGCATTGGCTGGAGCGACAACGCTCGACAGAAAAATCTCTTCCAGTTGCGGCAATTTTTCTTCCAGATGGATGATCTGCAGATCCCGCACGCCAGAGCGCGACAACAGTTCCAGCACCGCCCGGGCATTGATACCGCCGCGCAGCACTGCCGCAATCGGCCCTTCACGCCAACCGTCGGTCACGGCCACGATGCCGCCCTGATCGTAATCGGCTTCCTGCCATTCGTCAAACGAATATAGCGCGAGCGGCTGCTCTGCATCCGGCGAAATCGCCGGCCAGTTGCAAACTGCCTTTTCTTTCATCTAACGACCCCCTTTGCCTATTGCCTGGGTTCTCGCCGGCCCGGCCGTTTAACGAACCGGAATGATCTCGATCCAGTAACCGTCGGGATCGGCGATGAAGTAAATCCCCATATCCTTGTTTTCGTAGCAGATACAGCCCATTTGCTTGTGCAGTTCATAGGCCTGGTCGAACTCGGCCACCCGCAGCGCCAGATGGAACTCGTTTTCGCCGAGGTTGTAGGGTGCGGTGCGGTCTTTCAGCCAGGTCAGTTCCAATAGATGCTCGGTCTTGCCGTCGCCGAGGAACACCAGCGTAAAGCCGGGTCTCTCCTTGCGGCGGACCTCGACCAGACCCAGGGCCTGTTTGTAAAAGGCCAGGCTTTTTTCCAGGTCGAGGACATTGAAGTTGTTGTGGGCAAACGTAAATTGCATGCGTAATTCCTCCTTTATACTGTGTCTATAGTGTGTCGCTTGCCTTCTATTATACCATCCACTAACCCGCCGCCGGCAACTGCATCTGCCGGTGACAGGATTTTTCAACCCCGCAGACGAATCCACATGAAAAGGATTTCTACCGAAAGGACTGTTAGCGCCATGACTCAGGTCACCTCATTAAAATTCGGCTTTGCCAACGCCACGTTGATTCAGGACCAGGGCGCCATCCTCGTCGATACCGGCACGCCAGTCAGCTTCGACGAATACCGCAGGCGATTCGCCGCCCTGCAACTGGCGCCGCAGGACCTCCGCCTGATCGTGATCACGCACGGCCACGCCGACCATTTCAGTTATGCGGCCGAACTGCGCGAATTCACCGGCGCGCCGGTGTTGTGCCACACGTTGGCGGCAACGGCCCTGCGGACCGGACAGTATCCGCCGGTTCAGCCGCGCAACGAACTGGGCGAGAGCGTTCGCCGGATGATTGCCGGACAAACGCCGCAGGCCCGGCAAACGCTGGAGCCGGACCTGATCATCGACGGTGATTTTGATTTGGCGTTTTACGGTGTACGCGGAAAAATCCTGGCCACACCGGGCCACAGCCCCTGCTCTTTGTCGGTGCTGCTGGACTCCGGCGAAGCGATTGTCGGCGATCTGGTGGTTTCTTCGCCGTTTACCGGCCAGGCGACGCTCGCCTATTTCGCTGACGATCCGCCGCGGCTGTTTGACAGCGTCCGCCATTTGCTGCAGTCGGCCCACACGTTTTACTGCGGACACGGCGGCCCGTTCAGCGCCGCGGAAGTCGCCGCCGCGCTGGCCGCCGGTTAGCTCCTTCTTCTTTTGTATCCGTTGAACAACAGATTTGTCGGGTTTTGTATTAATTGAACATAGACGCAGCCGATCACTTTTGTTATGATTACAGTAATAATTGCAACTGTACATTCTCTGTTACCAGCAACGCAGCTGGCGGATATTGCATCCGCCAGTTTTTTATTGCTATTTCACCGGAAATGGAGGGGACAGCCATGGCGCTTAAACTCAAGGACCTGTTTCATTTGCCTCACATGAAGGGGCTCAAGTTGGTAGCCGGCGGAACCGGTCTTGAGCGTTGCCTGCACTGGGTCCATGTGGTCGAGCTGCCGGATGTGATGCACTGGACTCTCGGCGGTGAACTGCTGTTCATGACCGGCATCGGCATCCGCGACAACCTGGCGCAATTGCCGCGGATCATCGAAGCCTGCGCCCAGCGCAAAGTCGCCGGTTTGGTGCTGAACGTCGGCCCCTATATCCCCGCCACACCGCCTGAAGTGGTTGAACTGGCCGAACAACTGGGGTTTCCGCTGTTCGAGCTGCCCTGGGAAGTCAAATTGGTTGAAGTCACCAAAGAAATCTGCAACCACATCATGAGTCAGCAAATCGAAGAAAAATCGATTCAGGATATCCTGGAAAGCATCCTCTATGGTGACTGCTCGCAACCCGAATTGTTGACCAACCGGGCTGCCCTCTATGACTATGACCTCGCCAAACCGCACCGGGTCATGTTCGTCCGTTACGGCAGCAGCCCACCACAGGGTAAAGCCAATCTAGCGATTGAACAGAAGGTTCACGAAGATAAACTAAAGCTGCAACAGATTGTGCATGACAATTTCCTGCGCACCGGCAAAAAAGCCCTTTCCACCCTGCGTTCAGACCGCCTGGCCCTGCTTCTCCCCTCGGACGGCAGCATGCAGGAAGCGCATAAAGTTGACACCATCGCCCAAAACATCCTGCAAGCGTCGCAGGAAAAGTTGAAGCCGATGCAACTCCATATCGGCTGGGGTAGCCCGTTCGATCAGTTACCGTCGGCGAAAAAAAGTCTGGAGCAAGCCGAGTTGGCGCTGAAAGTCGCGATGACCAGCGGCAAGAAACGCTATTTCGGCTATGAGTCACTGGGTTTTTACAAAGTGCTGTTCAACGTATCCAATCGCAAGGAGCTGGAAAGTTTCCGTTCGGAAGTGCTGGGTCCGCTCAACGAATACGACAAGCGGCATGGCGGTGAACTGCTGCCGACGCTCGCCGCGTTTCTCGAAGATACGGAAAACCTGTTGATCGTGGCCGACAAGTTGCATATCCACCGCAACACCCTGCGTTACCGGCTGCAAAAAGTTGAAGAAATCACCGGACGCAACCTGGGCGATACCCAGGACCGCATGCATCTGTTCTTTGCCACGATTGTCGACAAATACCTCAGTCTGTAAACCCAAACAAAGCTTGGATAGGAAAGCGGGACGATGATGAAACAACGGATTTTGGCAACCAGCGAGAAGCTTTTTGATGAAATGACCGATTTTGCCTGTGAACTGATCCGCACGCCCAGTCCCAGCGGCGAGGAAAAAGCGCTGGCCGAATTATGCGCCGCCCAGATGAGCCAGCTCGGCTACGATGAAGTGTTTATCGATGCGATCGGCAACGTGGTCGGCGTGCTGCGCGGCAGCGGCGGCGGCGCCAATTTGATGTTCAACTCGCACATGGACCATGTGGACCCCGGCAACGCAGCGCTGTGGCAGTACCCGCCGTTTGGCGGCGTCGTGGCAGACGGCTATCTGCATGGTCGGGCAGCCAGCGACGTCAAGGGCGGCCTGGCAACGCAAATTTACGCCGGAGCCCTGCTGCGGCAGGCCGGCATCCCGCTCAAGGGCGATATCATCTTCAGCGGCGTGGTTCAGGAAGAGCCGGCCGAAATGCTGGGCATCCGGCATTTGTGCGAGCAAACGCTGCCGCAGCACCAGCTGCGGTTCGACCTGATGCTCAGTTCGGAAGCGACCGGGCTCAATCTGTTTCTTGGCCATCGCGGCCGGGTGGAACTGGAGGTCGTCAGTGAAGGCCGCACCAGTCATGGCAGCGCCCCCTGGCGCGGCATCAACGCCGTCAGCAAAATGCTGCCGGTGCTGACTGCGGTCGAACAGCTGGCCGGCACACTGCCGACCCATCCGGTGCTCGGGCAGGCTACACTGGCGCTGACCAATATCAGCTGCAGCCCCGGCCGGTTGTCGATCATTCCCGATGTCTGCAGCGTAGCACTAGACCGGCGGCTGCTGCCGGAAGAAACCCCGGCCCAGGCCCTGGCCCAGATCGAAGCGATCCTGGCCGACCTGGCCGCCAGCGACGCCGATTTCAAAGCGGCCGCCCGCATCCGCAGCGTGCGCGAAACGTCCTGGACCGGCCTCGTCGCCGACTGTGCCAAGCAAATGGATGCCTGGCTGATCCGCCCGGAACATCCGCTGGTCATCGAAACAGCCAAGGCGCTGCACACCATCGGACAGACGCCGGATTTCGGCATCTGGGACTTTGCCACCGACGCCAGCTACGTCACCGGCGTGCTCGGCATCCCGACCATCGGGTACTCGCCGATGGAGGAGCAATACGCCCATACGCCCAGCGACCGGGTCAGCCTGGAAATGATGAAAAAGGCCCTGGCCGGCAATGCCGCCATCGCTGAACGAATCACCGGTTAGAGGAGGTAACAGCATGTCGATCAGTTTGTTCTTATCGCCCGAGCGGATTTTGTTTGGCTGGGGCAGCGTGGAAAAGACCGGCGAGGAAACTTTGCGCTACGGCAGCAAAGCCCTGCTCGTTTCCGGCAAAAGCTCATCCCGTGCCAATGGCGCCCTGACGACGGTTTTGTCGTCGCTGGCAGCCAGCGGCGTCGAGGTGACGCTGTTTTGCGAAGTCGAGTCCGATCCCAGTGTTCACACGGTCACGACCGGTGCGGCGCTGGCCCGGCAAACAGGAGCCTCCGTCGTCGTCGCGCTTGGCGGCGGCAGTCCGCTTGATGCCGCAAAGGCGATCGCCCTGATGGCGACCAACCCCGGCCAAATCGGCGATTATGAAAAAACAGCGCCAACGCAGCCTGGCCTGCCGGTTGTCGCCATCCCCACCACCGCCGGCACCGGCAGCGAAGTCACAAAATTCGTCGTCATCACTGACACGGAGCGCAAAGTCAAAATGCTGATCAACAGCCCGTACTTGATCCCCCGGACAGCTCTGCTCGACCCGCAGCTGACCCTCAGCATCCCGCCTGCTTTCACCGCCGGGCCCGGCATGGATGCACTGACCCATGCGATCGAAGCCTACCAGTCCAGTCTGGCCTCGCCGACCACCGATGTGTTTGCCTTGTCCGCGATCAAGCTGATCGGCGGCAACCTGGTGCAGGCCACCCTGAACGGCGGCAATGTCAGCGCCCGCACGGCGATGCTGCTCGGTCAGTTGCACGCCGGCCTCGCCTTCGGCAACGCCTCGGTGGCGCTGGTACATGCGATGTCGCGCCCGCTCGGCGCTCATTTCGGCATCCCCCACGGACAGGCCAACGCCATTCTGCTGCCCTGGGTCATGCAATTCAATTTGCCGGCCTGTCCGGAAAAATTCGTCTGCATCGCCGAAGCGCTTGGCTGCAACACTGCCGGACTATCGCCGCGGCAAGCCGGCCAGCTGGCTGTAAACCGCGTTCGCGAAATTTACGCCGATACCGGTCTGCCGCTGACCTTATCGGAACTGGCCATCCCGTCCACCGCAATTCCCACTCTGGCCGGCGACGCCTTTCTGAGTGGCAGCGTGCTGTTCAATCCGCGCAAACCGACCCTCGGTGAAATCGAACAACTCTACCGCGCCTGCCTGACAGGCAAATAAGAAGGGAGCGATTTTCATGGCAACACCACTTGATGTCGATCAATTAGTCAGTCTGGCCAAACAGCATCTCTGGCTGCAACTGACCAACCACTCCGCCTTTGCGAACCAGGAACCGCAAATCATGGTATCCGGCGACGGCTGCAACCTCACCGACGCACGGGGCAATACCTATCTCGACATGCTGTCCGGCGGCGTCTGGTGCGTCAACGTCGGTTACGGACGCGAATCAATGGTGCAGGCGGCAGCCGAGCAGCTGCGCACGCTGCCCTACTATGCCGGCACTGTCGCCAACCCTCCCTACATCCTGCTGGCAGCCAAACTTGCTTCGCTGCTGCCGTCGATGCCAAAAGCCTATATTTCCAACAGCGGCTCGGAAGCCAATGAAAAAGCATTCAAACTGTCGCGGCTGTTCTTCGCCGTGTCGGAAAACCAAAAAGGCAAGCACAAAATCATCTACCGCGACCGTGACTACCATGGCAGCACGCTGGCCGTACTCAGCGCCGGCGGCCAACAGGAACGCAACGCCGGTTTCGGCCCCTTTGCGCCCGGCTTTGTTGAGATCCCCCATGCCTGCTGTTACCGCTGTCCGTTTGGCAAAACGTATCCCGGCTGCAACATCGACTGCGCCCGTGCCCTGGAAACGGCGATTCTCAAGGAAGGACCGGACACGGTGGCCTCGGTGATCCTGGAACCGATCACTGCCGGCGGCGGCATCATTCCGCCGGTTGCGGAGTACTTCCCGTTGATTCAGGAGATCTGCCGCAAATACGAGGTGCTGCTGATCATCGACGAAGTGGTGGCTGGCTTCGGTCGTACCGGCAAAATGTTCGGTCACCAGCATTACAACGTCACACCCGACATGGTGACGCTGGCCAAAGGCATCGCCAGTTCCTACATGCCACTGTCGGCCACCCTTACCAGCCAGGCGATCTTCGACCGGTTCCTGACTCCGCTCAGCGACACGTTCGCCTATTTCCGCGACATCAGCACCTATGGCGGCTGCGCGGCCGGCTGCAGTCTGGCCCTGGAAAACATCCGCATCCTCGAAGACGAAAAACTGGTCGAAAACAGCGCCGCCATGGGCAGTTATCTGCTGGATCAGCTGAAACAGTTCGCCGACCATCCGTTAGTCGGCGAGGTTCGCGGTCTCGGTCTGTTCGCCGGTATCGAACTGGTGGCAGACAAAAAGACCAAAGCGCCTGCCGCGGAAAGCACTTTGGCCGCTGTCGTGATGGATGTGAAGAAACAGGGCGTGTTGATGGGCCGGATGGGCCGCAGCGTTCCCGGCCACAA
Source organism: uncultured Veillonellaceae bacterium (assembly GCA_964579955.1). Lineage (GTDB taxonomy): Bacteria > Bacillota > Negativicutes > UBA1444 > UBA1444 > UBA1444. The sequence goes on from CAZOJA010000062.1 coordinate 11,256, forward strand.
CAACGTACTGACCCTGGCGCCGGCCCTTGTTGTCAGCAAAGCGGAGATCGACCGCACCGTGGCCGCGATCGGCTTTGCCCTGGGCAACCTGAAACCCTAGCCGGATTTCGTTTCCTGCTAGTTCGCCTCCGGCCGGGCCAGTTCGAGCAGCAGATCGCCGGACTCGATGACAT
>CAZOJA010000063.1:0-11306 GCA_964579955.1 uncultured Veillonellaceae bacterium
TAAACCGATAGGGGGGGAAACTCCCGCGAGGGTTCAAATCCCTCCCACTCCGCCATATTAACAGCACGAAGGCACTACCCGGAATTTGGGTAGTGCCTTTTTTTCAGAGAACGAGTGAATAATACTATAGATTAATGAATATTGCTGAAACCCATGACATTATCCCGGCGAAAACATTTCGATGAAATGCTGAGCTGCAGCTGACAGAGCATGCTTCTTTTGCCAAATGACTGCCCCGGTGGTTGTAAAGGCTGGTGTGTCAATAGCGCGGATTAATAGCGGCTCTCCTTGCAGCAAGGTGACGGACGATTCTGGAACGATGGCGACCCCGAGGCCTAACCGGACCCAAAGCAATAAGGGGGTTACATCATCGCTGACACACAGGATATTACGACAGTATTCTGCGATGACAGGGGCGTAGCGCCGCAAAATCAGCAAGGGTGTGTTATCTAATTGGGTCAGTTTTAATTCTTCCGTTTCCTCCATGGGGAAGGCGTGAGGCGTGGAAACAACCACCATGCGTTCCTGAGGCAGAACGATAAAGTGATATTTTGACTCATCGATCGGCAGACGGACGAAGCCGATCTCGATCAGACCGGCATCAAGCAAATCGAGAATGCGACGCGAATCTCCCTGGCGCAGGTCAAACGATACGTTGGGGTATTTCAGATGAAATCGCATGGTATAGTCTGGAACCAGAGAACGGCCTGAAGACGTGATACTGCCAATGGATAATTTTCCGTTAAGGCCCTCGGCGGATTCTTGAACTTCATCGATTGCAGTTTTAAGAATTTCCACGACCTGCTCGGCCCGCTTTTGCAGGATGCGGCCTGCTTCCGTCAATTGTACCTGCTTTTTACCGCGATGGAAAAGTTGCACCCCCAGTTCTTTTTCCAACAATATGATCTGTTGGCTGAGGGGAGGCTGGGTGATGTTCAGTCGATCGGCGGCTTTGGTGATTTGCCCTTCCTCGGCGATAGCAAGAAAATACTTTAGTTGACGCAACTCCAAATTTTTCAGCTCCCCCAATATCAAGTCGCAATTCGACTGATTAACAGTCAAAACAAATATTATTAATATAAAAAAGTCCTTGCTATAATCGTAATTGACAAGAGATGTCATGTCAAAGAAAAAAGAATCCTGCAAGGAGCGAATGAAAATGGATCACATGAATGCACTTGCCACGATAGTAATGTTTGTTTATGGAGCAATGCTCACATCTGTCTGGCGCTTGTGGGTACTAAGCGATTGCTTTGAAAGCTAAACTAGTGATGAAACAATAAAAAACGGACGTTCGGGGTCTTCTGCCCCTTACGTCCGTTTTTTATTTTACAAGGTTAATTGGAGTCAGATTCGGAACACCGCGACGGCTGTTTGTAGTTCCTGGGCTACAGTGGCCAGACTTTGGCTGGAAGACGCAATTTCCTCCATGGAGGCCGATTGTTCTTCGGTAGCAGCAGATACGGAAGACGCCTCGTCTGCCAGTGATTTACTCACGTTCTCCACTTCTCGAACCGAAGTTACGATCCGATGACTGCCAGTCGCTACTTCCTGCAGCGATGTTGTAATGTTTTGGACCTGATCGGTTACTTGGTCAATTTGTTTGCCGATTGCTTTAAATCCTGTGCCAGCCGTATTTACGAAAGAAATTCCCTTATCAATGCTGTCGATGGCCTGATTGACCGAGCCGACAACATGGTCAATATTCTGATTGTTTCGGTTGATAAGGTTGGTGATTTGATGGGCCGCTGCTTCGGATTGTTCTGCCAGTTTTCGCACTTCTTCGGCAACGACGGCAAATCCTCGTCCTTGCTCGCCAGCTCGGGCTGCCTCAATCGCTGCGTTTAATGCAAGCAGGTTGGTTTGTCCGGCGATGTTCGAAATCAAGCCGACAATTTCGCCTATTTGCTTGGAACTGGCTGATAATTCACGGGCTGCTTCCTGAGCTTGTCTTGCCTGCGTACCCACTTCAGCCATTTGCGATACTGCGGTATCGACCGATTTTTGTCCACTAGCAGACGCTTCAGCAGTATCATTTGCGAGAGCTGACATTTTTTGTGCGGTTGCTGAGACGTTTTCAATCGTCGCAGAAATTTCTTCAACCACTGCCGATACTTCGTTTACAGCATTGACTTGTTGTGATGCACCTGCAGCCACATGCGAAATTGATTCAGCGACATTGTTCGCAGCTTCGGCCGACTGCTGGGCGCTGGCCGTCAGCTGCTGGGAAGATGCGGCAACCTGCTCGGAATTGGCAGAAACCTTACGGACAAGGGTGGATAAATTCATTGCCATCACTTCAAATGACCGGGCCAACTGGCCCAGTTCATCTTTAGTTGTTACAGGCAGTTTGCCGATGCGCAATTCACCTCCGGCAATTTTGCCGGCGACTTCATTCAGCTTTTTGACATTACCGGCAATCTGGCCGGAAAAGATAAAGGCGACCAAACCGGCCAGAACCAACATCACCAAGGTGATCAAGACCGAATTGAGCTGTAATTCACCGAGCGCAACCGTCAACTCTGCGGCGGGCGCTGTTACGTAGAGCGCCCAGCTGGTTCCCCGGATCGGATGGAACGCAGCGAATTTCCTTTCCCCGTTGTATTCATAACTGTCAAATCCGATGGTTCGTTTGATTGTGCCGGCGTCTAGCACTTGTTTCAGGCTGGCCGCCGTTTTGTCGTCCTTGAGCAGGTTCTGCTTCATGACCAGTTTGTTGTCCGGGTGCGCAATCATCAGTCCGTCGCCTTGCAGCATGAATCCGTATCCGGTCTTGGCGATTTTGATATCGCTGACCATTTTCACGATGGTATCCAGTTCGACGCTACCGCCGATCCCGCCCACGATTTTGCCATCGCGGACAATCGGCGCGGAGATAGTGGTCACTGTTTTTCCTGTGGTGCGAGCGACGTAGGGATCATTGACGAAGCTGGCCTTGCCGCCGGAGATGACCTGCTTTACGTAGTCCCTGTCGCCAACGGCAGAACGGGCGCGGTTGGCGGCCAGCGCATTGCCTGTCACATCAAAATAGAGGAAGTTGTTATAGACCGGATTCTTTTTGATTTCTTCGTTCAGGTAGGCGAGGATGGCCTCCTCATTGCCGGAGAGGATCACCGGAGAGCGGGCGATGACTCGGATTTCGGCCTGCCTCATGTCGAACCAAGCACTTATATCTGCTGCGCTGTCCCCGGCTTTTTCCCCCATGGACGCTTTGACTTCGCGCATCAGGATGTCGCTTGTTTTCCAATAGTTGATTCCGCCAAGAATTGCCAGCGACAAGGAGACGATCAGGATCATCACGATAAGCAGACGGGTGCGGATGCTATTCATATGGTGACCTCCTCTTGTATCTATTATCTATATGCTGTATGTGAACGATGACTAAAATTACAAAATATTCCTACAAATGTATTGTACCATAATATATTGCAAAATCAATTCCGATTTGCATCACTTGGGCACGCGACGCATAAATCTCGCAAGAAGTTTCCCGATATGATAAACTGATTCACGCAAACTGAATTCTCTCAATACGAAGGAGCGAAGCAAAATGAAGAATATTGAAATGTCCACTGAAGGCCACATATTAACCATAAAAGTTGATCTAAGCCAGCGTTTTGGCAAATCGAGCAGTGGCAAGTCGACGATTGTCGCCAGTACCGAAGGCAACCAATCGGTACCGGGGCATGAAGAAATCAAGATCGGTCTGAACGTCTATACAAAGTAGTCAGTTTACAGGCGGGCCGATTCGTGCTATCATCTTGCCAAAGCGCATGATCCAGGCGAAGCAGCCTTTACAGAACTTGTTCTGTAGAGGCTTTTTTTGTCAAATGTGCTACAATATTAAACAGATATCAAGGCGAATAGGGGATGGATTGATGTCAAGGGAACCGGAAGCGTTACGTTCACTGGCGGATCGGCTGGAACAATTGATGACACTCGACATTGCTTGCCGCGGAGTGATTAAACCGCTTTACGAAGCGGCAACCGCTCAACAAGGAGGTCCGTTGGTGCTCAAGGCGGCGGAAGTGCTGCTGCAGAGGGTTAAGCCGGGCGACGCCGTTTTTATTGCCACCGGCTGGGTCGATCAACCATTGGTGGATCCGGGGCATGGTGAGACAGACGGACCGCCGGGCGCGGTTGCATTGGCGCGGGCGTTGCGCCTGATTTGCAAGGCCAGGCCAATCATCCTGACCGATGAATGCTTGACTGAAGGCATCAGTCAACTGGCCAGAGCCGCCGGTTTTCAGTGCGTCGAACCGGATCATCTTCACTATTCCATATCGATGAACAAACTGTTAACCCTTTCAGTGTTACCGTTTCCGGACGACTGGAACGCGGCCCAGGCGGAAGCGGAGCGTCTGTTTTATCAATTTTCGCCTTCAGCCTGCATTGCGATTGAACGCGGCGGGATGAACGAACAGGGCGTGATTCATAACATGGCCGGCATGGATACCAATGCGTCCCAGGCAAAGCTGGACGCCGTTTTCCGGCTGGCGGCGCGTCAAGGCGTATTGACGCTGGGCATCGGCGATGGCGGCAATGAAATCGGCATGGCAAATGTGTCTGAGAGCATCCGTCAGTTCATTCCGTTTGGCGAACGGTGCGCCTGTGGTTGCGGCGGTGGTCTGGCGCCTGCTACTCCGGTCGATATGCTGATGCCGGCTGCGGTCAGCAATTGGGGTGTTTACGCTTTGACTTCGATGTTGGCGGCGGTTTCGGGAATGAAGGAAGCCCTGCCCGATTCGGCCCGGGAAAAGAGGGTGTTGGAAGCGGCCGCGGCTGCAGGTTTTCATGATGCGATTTATGGCGAAGTCTGCGGCAGCGTCGACGGCTCACCGCTGGAAACCCAGCTGGCGATCGTGCAGTTGATGCGGGAAGCCACGGTGCAGCAACTGAAGTTGCTCAAAAGGAAAAAATGACCGGGAGGAATGAGAATGGAACAATTGGCAAATGCGATTCCCCGGCAAGTTAGGCAGATGATTCGCCGCAATGAGCTGCTCCGGCCAACGGCAGGACTCTGTCAGGGACATGTGCAGGCCAATCTGGCGATTGTGCCGAAGGAGCTGGCGTATGATTTCTTGCTGTTTTGTCAGCGCAATCCCAAACCATGCCCGATTCTCGACGTGACTGATGCCGGTTCGCCGGAGCCCCGTCTGCTTGGTCCGGGCGCCGATCTGCGCTATGATATCCCCAAGTACCGTGTATGGAAAAATGGGGAGTTGGTCGACGAACCGACGGATGTAGCCCGTTATTGGCGAGACGATTTGGTGGCGTTTCTGATCGGTTGCAGTTTTACTTTTGAGACGGCGCTGCTCAAGGCGATGGTGCCGGTCCGCCATATTGAGGAAGAGTGCAATGTGCCGATGTATCTGACGAATATCGATTGTCGCCCGGCGGGTTTCTTTCGCGGCGTGACGGTTGTCAGCATGCGGCCGATGCCGCCGGAGCTGGCGATCCGTGCGGTGCAGGTGACTTCACGGTTTCCTGGGGTTCATGGAGCACCGCTACATATCGGCGATCCGGCGGCGATCGGGATCCGTGACGTGAATAAGCCCGATTTTGGCGATGCGGTCACGATTAAACCGGGAGAGGTTCCTGTTTTCTGGGCCTGCGGGGTGACGCCTCAGGCGGTTGCGATGGCTGTCAAGCCTGAACTGATGATCACGCATTCGCCAGGCTATATGTTTATCGGCGATTTGCGCGACGAAGAACTGGCGGTGTTCTGACACATCGGCAACACTTGGCTGGGAACACGGAGACGAACATAGATGGCGCGATGGATTTTGCATGTGGATATGGATGCCTTTTACGCTTCGGTCGAACAGCGCGATCATCCGGAGTATCGCGACAAACCGCTCATCGTAGGCGGTGTCGGTCGACGCGGCGTCGTGGCGACCGCGTCGTATGAAGCGCGAAAGTTTGGCGTGCACTCGGCGATGCCGATGGAAACGGCTCGTCGGCTTTGCCCGCAGGGGATTTTCATTGCGGGGGACCATGATAAATATGCTGTGGTTTCGGCGCAGATCATGACGATTCTGGCTGACTATTCACCTTTGGTCGAACCGCTGTCGCTAGATGAGGCGTTTCTTGATTTATCCGGGATGGAGATGATATTTGCTTCGCCGATAGAGATTGCCCGCGAAATAAAGCGGCGGGTTCGCGAGGAGCTGCAACTCACTGTTTCAGCAGGCCTGGCACCGAACAAGTTCTTGGCCAAGATGGCATCGGATCTGCAAAAACCTGACGGATTGGTCTGGGTCGAATACGGATGTGAACAGGCGTTTTTGGCGGAATTGCCGATTGAGAAGCTTTGGGGCGTTGGCGCCGTGACGGCGAAGTCGCTAAGAACCAAAGGATTTACGAAAATCAGCCAGTTGGTGCCGCTGGAAGAAGCCGAGTTGAGACCGTTTTTCGGACAAAGCGCCGCAATGGTCCGTAATCTGGTGCGCGGCATTGATGAACGGCCAGTGGTTTCCGGCCGCGAAGCGAAGTCGATCGGTGCGGAAGAGACTTTTCCCTATGATTTGACTGACGCCGACGAGATGCGCACGGTATTGACCGTGATGACCGACAGGGTCGGCGCCAGGTTGCGGCAGGAAAACTTGGCCGCCTGGACGATTACCCTGAAGTTGCGTTACGGGAATTTTCAGACCTTGACCCGGCAGCGAAAACTTGCCAGACCGACGCAGACGGATGAGACGATCTACCGGACGGCCCTTGACCTGTTGATGCAACATGCGGACCTGGCAAACGGCATCCGGCTGCTCGGCATCACTGCTTCCCATTTTGAAGCGGCCGCGCGCACGGAGACCTCCCTGTTCGATGACAAAGAGGAAAAAGGCCGGCAAATCTCGGCCGTGATGGACCGGCTGCGCGAAAAATTCGGGCCGGCAGCTCTGTTGCCTGGACGTATGGCGGCCAAGACGATGTCTGAGTCAAAACGTAAGGAGAGGAAGGAAACAAATGATTGACAAGGAAAGAATAGTGCAGGAGTTCATGGAGCTGGTGGAGATTCCCTCTTCCAGCCGGGCGGAACGCCAGATCGCCGATGCTTTGAAGAAAAAGCTGACGGAAATCGGTCTTCAGGTGGAGGAAGACGATGTCGGTGAAAAAATCGGCGGCAATGCCGGAAATCTGATCGCCAGGCTGCCGGGCACGATCGCCGGTGCTCCCTGCATCATGCTGAGCGCCCACATGGATTCGGTGGAACCCTGCGCCGGGATCCGGCCAAAGCGCCAAAACGGTGTGATTACTTCCGCCGGCGACACGATCCTCGGTTCCGATTGCAAGTCGGGTATTGTGCCGATTTTGGAAGCGCTGCGGCTGATACAGGCGGAAAAAGAGCCGCATGGAGAAATCCTGGTCGTGTTTACGGTGGCTGAAGAGGGGGGGCTGAACGGGGCAAAAAATATCGACCCGGAAAAAATCCGGGCCGATTTTGGTTATGCTTTGGACGGTAGCGGTGTACCAGGCGTCATCACGACCATGGCGCCCGGGCAGAATCATCTGCAACTGGTTGTTCATGGGAAAACCGCCCATGCCGGGTTGGAGCCGGAGGCGGGGCTTAATGCGATTGTGTTGGCAGGCAAGGCGCTGTCTGAGATGCCCCAAGGCCGGATTGACTTTGAAACCACTTGCAACGTGGGGCTGATCAAAGGCGGCGTTGCCACCAATATCGTGCCGGACCGGGCCGAGATCACGGTGGAGGCGCGCAGTCGGAACCAGGAAAAACTAATCCGTCTGACCGATGAAATCGTGGCGGCGTTTACTGCTGTCGTGGAGACGAACGGCGGTAAAGCGGAATCTAAGGTCACGAAAAAATACGATCCCTATGTGCTGGCGGAAGAATCGTTGGTAATTCGCAGTGCAGTACTAGCGGCAGAGGCTGCCGGTTTGTCGCCGGTGCTCGAAGGCAGTGGCGGCGGTAGCGATGCCAATTTCTTCAATCGCTACGGCGTTCCCAATGCGGTACTCGGGACAGGGATGTCAAAAGTCCATACCAAAGAAGAGTTCATCCGCGAAGAGCACCTGTTTCAGACGACCGAATGGGTTCTGCAACTGATCAGGCTGGCCGCTCACTTGAAAACAACCTGAAGATCGGCGCCCAGTTCGCGTTGGAAGGCTTTGCGCTGTTTTTCCACCGCCTGGATTTCCAGACTACAGTCGCCGTCGGTACTGACGACGACTGTAGCTGTGTTTGCACTGACTGACGCCATCGGATTGGTGATCAACTGGCGGTGCGTGGAGTCGAAACTGTTGGCAACCGCAAGGATCGTGGCCATCTTTCGAGCCTTGGCCCAGTCGGTTTCGTCGAGAAATTCGTTGTATAGACGATTACGCAACAGTTTGGCGGAGATACTGCTGTGCCACCCGGCAACGACCGCGGTCAGAATCTGTTCGCGGTGGGTGAGGCCGAACAGGCGGGCGTTCTCCACCAGATAGGCGCTGTGGCGGGTATGGTCGTAATAATTGATACTGATGCCGATATCGTGCAGCATCGATGCGGAATACAGCAGTTTGCGGTCGCGCAAATCAAGATTGTGCAATGATGCCCAGCCGTCGAACAGGCGCATGGCCAGGTCGGTGACATGCAGCGCGTGCTGCTCGTTCACCTTGTAGAAACGAAGCATGTTCAGCGTGCTGTGGCTGAGGATGTCGGGAATGATGTCGGGAGTGTATTCATGACGCAGATAGTGCCGGAAAAAAAGCCCTTCACGTACGCCGCACCCGCTGATGATCAGGTTGCTGGCGCGGACGTGCTCGAACAGTCGCTTGACCACCGAAATGCCAGCCACGATGATGTCGCCGCGTTCGCTGCTCAGTCCGGAGATCCGTTTTCGCTGGACCAGATTGGCATTGGTGATCAGCCGGAACAGATCCTCGAGAGCGATCGGACCCATGCGGTAGTTGTGAACTTTGGCGAACGGATAACTTTTGCGGGCCTGATCCATCTTGGCGATGTTGCGGGCGGTACCACCGATTCCCACCAACGGGAGGGACATGGCCTGCAACCAGGGGGCTTTTTTTAGCTGACGGTCGATGAACCCGCACAAGTGGGACAGCGTCGTTTTGGACACTTTGTCATGGGTTTTGAATTCATCACTCAAATTGACTGCGCCGATCGGCAGGCTGATCGCCTCGATCATCTTGCGGTCGCGAACCAGTGAGATTTCGGTGCTGCCGCCTCCCAGGTCAAAAAAGACCCCGTCACGGACATCAAGGGTGTTGGTGGCGCCAAGATAGCCCAGCAAGGCTTCCGATTCGCCGCTGATCGCCTGGATCGGCAGGCCGGTTTCCTTTTCCGCCAGAGCAAGGAAGTCCGGACCGTTGCGGGTGTTGCGGACGGCCGCGGTAGCCACGGCCAGAATGGTGTCGACTTTCATGATGCGGCACATTTGTCCGCAGTTGCGTAGCGCTGACAGGGCTCGTTCAATCGCAGCGGGCTGCAACATCTGATCCCGCCCCATGCCTTCGCCCAGCCGGACGCTTTCCTTCTGGTGGTACACCAGGTTGTAAGCGCCGTTGGCATATATGTGCAAAATGATCAGACGGGCTGAGTTTGAACCCAGATCGATGACGGCCACCCGCTCGGACATAAGGTCACTCCTTCTTTGCTGCTGTAAGCGGATAAAATCTTGTCATTCAATCAATTCTGCTTGACTCGGTCTTCTCCTGCTTGTTACAATAAAACGCAAACCAAATTCTTTTTGTCCCATATGATTTAGTTGGGTTGATTCGAGGTGTAGAAGGGAACCATGAACCAAGACGTTCACAAGTTTGTCATCCATTTTGCGGCTGAGTACGGTCAAGTGGAATACGATGCCCAAAACAAGACTTTTCGCGTACTGCTGTCGGATGAACAAAAACGGCAGGCTGTCGAGAAATACCTGTCCCAGTCCCATGTGATCCAGCACGCCGATGGAAAGGATTTGCAGACTTTCCATGCGAAACCGGTAATGCCGGTTGAGAGTCTGGAAAGTTTTAAACTGGCTTTGACCAGACTGTGGCAGCACACCGGAATTTATGTCGACTGGAGTCGGCCAGCGGTTTAAAAAAGTAATTTCGGCAAATGTTTGACTTTCGCGGTTGCATATGATAATATTCCTTTTGGATTCTCTGCCCGTAGCTCAGCTGGATAGAGTACTTGACTACGAATAAAGAGGGTTCTAAGATTCTCGTGTCCCAAACCGCAGTAAAGACAAGGCTTCTCGGAAACGAGGGGTCTTTTTTTTATGCCTGTAGCCCAGCGTTGTAGCCCAATTCGATTTTTGTTGAGCGATGCGGCCCTGGTTGGAATGCATTTTTTTATTGACCGGTGCAAATGCGTTTGCAAATTATTCGGCCGTTATATTTGTACTGTAAACGCGGCCCAACTGGTTTTCAGGAAAACTTAAGAGCGCAGATTTCGGCACGCGGCTGCGTGTCTTTTTTTATGCGGAAAAAATTTTTATTGCTGATTGCCTTACAATTTGTGGATATTTTGCAAATGCTGCGGCTGGTGCGTCTAGACTCAAAAATTCGTGAAACCATTGTAAAAAGTGGTTCCCGGTATAATAGTACGCAAGATCAAATGAAAGGACGGATGCCGAAAAAAATGTATTCGCAGCGGCCCACTAAACAGCTCGGAGCGAGTTTGTTAGGGTGGCGACGATAAGAAAACGAGATGACGTATAGAGATGTAGTAGATAAAAGCAAGAATCACCAAAAAAGTTTAGGAGGCAAATAACCGTGAATAATGCGAAATCGTTGATAAACACCCAGCAGAGAAAACTCGGGGCCGAAATAATGAAGGCTCAAAATCCCCTCGGTATTCTTTTTGACAGTGGCTGCACCAAAAAACTTTCGCTACAAATCGTTTGTAATGGAATCGAGGGAACCCAATCTTATTCATTGAAGGATTTGCATTCTGCCGGAAAATTCGTTGAGGAGCGCTGTAGTCGTGGTCATGGCGTAAGTGTTGTTGCGACATCATTTGCAACGATTCCAGAGGCCTGCCGATTAGGCGGGCATATTGGATTTGTTTGGGCTGATATCAGGTACGCTTGTAATCCGCAACTTCTCCGGCCTTTTCCCCAGACGCGAGAGCATGCCGAACAATTGCTTCAGAAATTCCCCTTGCCACCGTCGCTCACGCTGCACACGCAAGGTTTGATCCAGTCGTTTTGGCTGCTTCGGCGACCCATCGTCACTAAGTCGGAGAACGAGCGGATGCGCGCCAAAATTCTTGTAACGAGGGTCCAGGATTATTTTTCAGCGGCTGCTACCGAAGACTATTGGGAATACGAAAGCACCTGCGACCTTAA
>CAZOJA010000064.1:0-11283 GCA_964579955.1 uncultured Veillonellaceae bacterium
TCCTTGAACACCAGCTGGCCGTCCTTCACTTCGATGACAACGGCGCTCTTGACCGGATTGTGGTTGGCATCAAGTGTGATGACGCCGGATACGACTTTCAGACCTTTGGTCTGTTCCAGCGCATCGCGGATTTTTTGCGGTTCAGCGCTATTGGCGCGTTTGATCGCATCGACCAACATCAGTGTCGCATCGTAAGCGAGAGCCGCCAGAGCATCCGGCGTTTGGTTGTATTCTTTCTTGTAGTCGGCAACAAATTTTACGACCGAGGGGTCTTTGTCATCGGCAGCATAGTGGTTGCTAAAGAAGGTGTTCTTCAGCGCATCTTTACCGGCGATTTCGACCAGTTTCGGCGAATCCCAGCCGTCGCCGCCGATCATCGGTCCAGTATAGCCGAGTTCGCGGGCTTGTTTTACGATCAGACCGACTTCTTCATAATAACCGGGGACGAAAATGGTTTCCGGATTGCTGGCTTTAATTTTGGTCAAGGTCGATTTGAAATCTTTATCTTTTTGCAGGTAAGCTTCTTTGGAAACGATTTTTCCGCCGGCTTTTACAAAGCCTTCTTCAAAGAACTGCGCCAGTCCTTTGGCATAGTCGGAGCTTTGATCGACATAAATGGCTGCAGTCTTCACTTTCATGCTTTTGGAAGCGAAGTTGGCCATCACGGTGCCTTGGAACGGATCGATGAAACAGGCGCGGAACGCGAACGGCTTCACTTTGCCGTCTTCAACCGTGACTTTGGGATTGGTTGCGGTATTGCTGATGAACGGAACTTTGTTTGCATGAGCGACTGGCGAAGCAGCCAGCGTATTGGAGCTGGTAACGGCGCCAAGCACTGCTACAACTTTATCTTGGGTGATCAGTTTGGTGATGGCATTGGTTGACTCTGAGGGTTCAGATTTGTTGTCGGCCACGACCAACGTGAGTTTTTTGCCGATTACGCCGCCAGCGGCATTGATTTCTTTGAGAGCGAGTTTGGCGCCATTAACCGATGATTGCCCGAAGGTGGCTTGTCCGCCGGTGAGTTCCCAGTTAGCGCCGATTTTGATGTCGGTTGCTGCTGCCGGAGCAGGTTTCTTGTCGCCGCCGCATCCGGCCAGGACTGATGCCAGCATGAGGACTGTCAATGCGAGGACCCAATAGACAGATGTTTTTTTTGTCACGTTTTTTCCTCCTTAATTTGTCCGTTTTAACTGGGATGCGTGGGATTTTCAATATGCTGTTAATTATAGGCGGAACGGACAATTTTTGTCAATAACAAACGTGATATTTTGTAATATATTGTTCTTCCCATACAGACGAATGCAAATTGTGCTTAGGGCGGTGGAAAATGGCGTGGACAGATTAAAAGATGCTCTTTATAATGAAAAGTAAGGTGAACACCACATGCCGGCAATGCAGGAGAGCAGAATGCATAGATGTCAAAATGGTATGAAAAACCGATCATCGGTATGGTCATTATTAAAAAGAAATATCTGTACGAGCCTGAAAAGACGTTCGATGATATGGTTGAACGGATATCGGAATGTTTTGGACGCGATATGAAAGAGAAAATCAAAGCGGCGCTGTCAAGCGCCGCTTTTTTCCCCTTGCTACATTCCGTCGATTCTGATCCGTTGACAAGAATTATGCCGAAATAGGAGGGACGATGATGAAAGAAGCGCTGTTATACCAAAAACTTGGCGACGGTACGGTGAAATGCAAGGTTTGTAATCACAGCTGCGTTATTGCCGAAGGGCAACGGGGAATCTGTCGAGTGAGGGAAAACCGGCAGGGAGTGCTTTACGCTTTGAATTATGGAAAAACAATCAGTGCACACATCGACCCTATCGAAAAAAAACCGCTCTATCATTTTTTGCCTGGAACGAGAGTTTACTCTTTTGCCACCGAAGGGTGCAACTTTCGTTGTTCCTGGTGCCAGAACTGGGAAATTTCACAAAGCCCAAAACCCAACCAACCGGTTGGCGGGATCGAAGTATCGCCGGAAGAGCATGTTGCGCGGGCTATCAAAGGTTCGTGCCCATCGATCGCTTACACATATTCCGAGCCGACAATTTTTGTCGAGTATGCTCTGGATACGATGATGGCGGCCAGGACAAAAGGCCTGAAAAACATCTGGGTGACGAATGGATACATGTCCAGAGAGACCCTTGAGAATGTCGGGCCCTATTTAGATGCCGCGAATGTCGATTTGAAAGGATTCGACGGAAATGTTTACGAAAAGTATTGCGGTGGGGCAGCGGCGCCAATAATGGAAAATCTGAAATTCCTGTATCAAGAAGGTGTTCATTTGGAAATTACGACGCTGATCGTGCCAGGCATTAATGATGACCCGCACCAAATGGAGGCGATCGCTGGCTTTATCTCCAAGGAACTCGGGCCAGAGGTTCCCTGGCATATATCAAGGTTTTTTCCGGCGTGGAAAATGATGGATACCCCTGTCACTCCTTTCCACAGCTTGCAAATGGCGAGAACGATCGGCATAAATGCGGGATTGAAATACACGCATATCGGCAACGTGTAGAAGCGGTACTTCGCAACCTTGTTCTGACCACAACCGGGGGGCATCGTCGGATTTTGACCAGGTGATGGCTTAGGAACGCTTAAGGGAGGGGGCAGTGTGGACGGAAAAATGCTGGATACGCAGGAGACGCGAATGCTGCGAGAACGTATGGTGCGATTCCAGTTAGCAGGCAGAGGAATCAATGATCAACGGGTGCTTGCGGTGATGGGGGAAGTACCGCGACATTGGTTCTGTCTGCCGGAAACTTTGGCTGCGGATGCCTATGGGGACTATCCATTGCCGATCGGATGCGGGCAGACGATCTCTCAACCGCTGATGGTGGCTACCATGCTCCAACATATGCTATTATCAGATAATGAGACTGTGCTGGAAGTCGGGACCGGTAGTGGCTATAATGCTGCGCTGCTTGGCCGGCTTGCGCTGCGTGTCATTTCTCTCGAAATCGTGCCGGAATTGGTTGCTCGAGCAAAAGTGCTGCTGCAAAGTGGCGGGTTCAGCAATGTGGAAGTCCTTCAGGCTGACGGATCGCAAGGGTGGCCGGCGGCCGCTCCGTATGATGCGATTGTTGTCACGGCAGGAGCGCCGATGGTCGCGGGGGTATTGAAGGAGCAGCTGCGCGTCGGCGGTCGGTTGGTCATTCCCGTCGGCAACAAGATGCAGCAACGCGTCCAAGTGATACAACGCACAGCGGAGGGTTTTACGGCTGAGGAATTTGAAGAGTGTCGCTTTGTCCCTTTGTATGGAAAGTATGGCTGGGCTGATTCGTGAAGAATTGGCAAGGATGACTTAATCAATGTATAATACTGCCAATAGCGCGAAAATCGCAAAATAGCCGATTATTGAGGGAGGGCATGAGATGGAGTATGCAGAATTGGAAAAACTGATAAAATCACGGCGATCGATCCGGAAATGGAAATCGGATGCGGTACCGGAGGAATTGCTTGTCAAGGCGATAGAACTAGCCGGCTGGTCGCCGAATAGTGGCGGGAAACAGCCATATCACTGCTATGTGATCACCAATCCGGCGAAAATCGCCGCTATCGGTGCGGCGGTTCAGGACGTGACCGACTATCTGGCTTCCTTGTGTAAAGCAGATGAAGATCAGGCCTTGGTGCAGCGCTGGCAGACCAACTCGGGATTTTTTCGCCAGGCCCCTGCTTTGGTGGCAGTGAGTGCGAGCATATACCAAAGTATCGCCGATAAGTTGCAGGCCGATAACATGGATCAACCCCGGGTTTGTGAAATCAACCGTTGTCGTCAAATTGCCGGTTCTCGACTGCAGACCGTCGGCGCTTTCGTGGATCATTTGTTGCTGGCGTTTCATGCGCTGGGACTGGCTGCTGTCTGGATGGCGGGGCCGACGCAGGCCAAGACGGCCGTGGAAAAAATCATCGACATCGGTGACAATGAAGACTTTGTGGCATTGATCCCGGTTGGCTACGGGGATGAGCAACCGATTGCGCCGGCGCGCAAGCCTGTGGAGCAGATTGTGACTTTTTTGCGGTGAAAATAGGAACAGGCCGAGAAAAACCAGGCGAAGGAGGCCGATCCGTGGCGCAGGCATTTGCTGCGACATCAGCCGGTACGGGCGAGTATGCCGCAAAACACCGGGATCTTGTTTATCGTTCTTTTGGCACTACGGGCCTGGTTGTCAGTGAAGCCGGCTTTGGCGGGTATCGTGTCGACGTTTCGGTGGCGGAGCATCGACAGGCGCTCGAATATGCCCTGCGCAGCGGCATCAACCTGATCGATACCAGTGCAAATTATGTCGATGGCGGTTCGGAACGACTGGTCGGCGCTGTTTTGGCGGACATGATCAAGCGTGGGGAAATTGAGCGGGGGCAGGTTGTGGTCGTAACAAAGGCCGGTTATCTGCAGGGGGAAAACCTGGAGTTGAGCCGACAGCGCAAAATGCAAAAGCGCCCCTTCCCTGACCTGGTTGAATACGACGAGGGGTTGGAGCATTGCATTCATCCCGAATTTCTCGAAGAACAGCTGACGCGAAGCTTGCAACGCTTGCGGCTTGCACGCATTGATTGCTATCTGCTGCACAATCCTGAGTATTATTTGCGTTGGGCAGCGCGCAACATGCTGGATCCGACAGGGGCAAAGCATGAATTTCTGCGACGGATTCGGCTGGCCTTCGATTATTTGGAGAGCGAAGTTCAAGCAGGCAGAATCGGATGCTATGGTATCAGCTCCAACACCTTTCACAAAGCAGCCACGGATTTTGAATACATCTCACTTGCCGAGGTTTGGCAAATCGCCTGTTCAGTTTCCACCCAGCATCACTTCCGGGTGATTGAAATGCCAATGAATTTGCTCGAACCGGAGGCTTTGACCCGGATTCAGCCGCCGGAGGGGCTCAGCGTTCTGGCTTTGGCCGCGGAAAAGGGGTTGGCGGTATTGATCAACCGCCCGCTGAACGCTATCGTGAATGACCGGCTGGTCCGTTTGGCGGAAAATGTTTATAAAAAGAGCGCCGCCCGCAAAGCGACAGCTTTCTGTGAGCGGGTGAGGCGGATCGATCCGGACTGGCAAGTCTCCTCGCTGAGCCGTTTAGCGCTCCGCGCATTGCGTTCAACGGCGGGCATCAGCTCCGTGCTTGTTGGAATGCGGCGGGAAAATTATGTTGCCGAGGTGTTGTCCGAATTGGCGTTGCCCTGTGAAAAGCGGACTCGGTTGGAATCCTGGCAAAAGATAGCCGGTGCGTGGGAGGCGGGACTTTGAAATGAAAAGCTGGCGCCGCGAATTAATCATGGAATTGCCGAAACGCAGAGGGTTTGTCAATATAACCGGTAAAGTTTCGGAAGCGTTGAAAGAGAGCGGCATCCGGGAGGGATTGTTGCTCTGCAACGCGATGCATATCACGGCCAGTGTTTTCATCAATGATGATGAGTCGGGCCTTCATGCCGATTTTGAATCTTGGTTGGAAAGGCTGGCGCCGGAAAAACCACATAGCCAATATTCGCATAATGGCTATGAAGACAATGCCGATGCCCACTTAAAACGGACCGTGATGGGGCGTGAAGTGGTCGTGGCCGTGACGGATGGCAAATTGGATTTCGGGCCGTGGGAACAGATCTTTTATGGCGAATTTGACGGAAGCCGCAAAAAGCGAGTGCTGATAAAAATAATCGGCGAATGAGGTCGTCTCGGGAAAAACAAAATTTTGACACAAACTGATACGAAAAGGTTTGGTTACCAACCTTTCCGTGATATCATTATTGTAAGAATAGCGCCGGATATGCGGCAAGTTGAAAGGAGGCGTTACTATGAAAACTTTGGCAAAAGGCTCATTCTGTCTATTGTTGGTTAGTTTTCTGATGATGGTTTCAACGTTTGTGACAGCGGAAGCACGCGTTCTTCAGAACAATTCCAACCTTTACATCGCAATGAACAAGTCTCTTTCGACATGGTTCCAAGCGGGCACCAATGTGAATGAGATTGCGCCTGGCGTTGTTTCTTCCGGAACCTTGCTAAACAACAGCAACTTGTACATTGCATCCAACCGGTCTCTTTCAACATGGTTCAAAGCAGGGACCGGGGCTTCATTTCGGCCGGACGGCGCACTTTCTTCCGGGACCCTGCTAAACAACAGCAATCTCTATATTGCTTCTAACCGGTCGCTGTCCACGTGGTTCCAGGCGGATACGGCCGCCTCTTTTCGGTCTGACGGAAGTCTGTATTCTGGAACTTTGCTGAACAACAGCAACCTCTATATCGCTTCAAACCGTTCCCTGTCCACGTGGTTCCGCGCCGGCACGCAGATCGCGACCCGTGAGGACGGTAGTGTCAGCCAGGGGACCCTGTTGAATAAAACCAATTTATATACCAATCCTCAACGCAGCCAATCCCGCTGGTTTGAAGCTGGGACGACAGTGAGCTTTGGGCCCGATGGCAGCGTAAATTAGCAATTGATTTTGTATAGCGAATTTACTGGATTACCGACAAACTCCCTGCCAGCATGATCTGCCGACAGGGAGTTTGTTTTTGGCAATTTTCGTTACGTTAGTCTGGGCTGAAGCTGGCTTACAGAGCGATTTTTTGGTCAACGATGCCGATCAATTGCTCGATCTCCGGTTTGGTGACCTGGGCGTAAGCTCCCAGTGCCTGTCCTTTGAGCTTCATCTCATCGTTGATCAGGGAGGAAAAGATGATGACCGGCAATTCCTTGAGCCGGGGATGACTTTTGATTCGCTTGAGCAGGTGGTGGCCGTCCATCTGCGGCATTTCAATGTCCGTAATGATCAGCTGAATCTTATCGGTCACCGGTTTTTCCGATTCCGCCAAGGTTTCAAGCTGGGTCCAGGCCTCCAGCCCATTTTCGTTGCTGATGGTGTTGTAACCGGCAGTATGCAGGGTGCTTAGCAACAAGTCCCGGAGCATGCGGGAATCTTCGGCGATCAGAATATTTTTCGTCTTACGGATATTGACCAGCTCGGGCGTCGATATCGGCACAGCCTGCATTTTTCTGTTCATTTCCGGATTTACTTCGGCCAGGATTTTTTCAAAGTCGAGCAAGATGATCATCCGTTCCTGCATCTTAACGATGCCGACAACTAAATCGGAGCCGGCAATGTGCGGGGCCGGTTCCATCTGTGTCCAGGAAATCCGGTGGATGCGGTAAACGGCATCCACTTTGAAGCCCACGTAGAAATTGTTGATTTCACAGACGATGATCTTGAAATCTTCGGATGTTGGCCGGGCATTCAAGCTGCGCGCCAGGTTGACGAGCGGCATGACGCGGGAGCGAAGGGTAAAGATTCCATCCAGGTTGGGATGCGATTTGGCGATAAAAGTGACCGGGACGGAGTTGATAACCTCCCTGACTTTGGCAACGTTCAATCCATAGTAGACGCCACCGACCGAAAACTCGATGATTTCGAACTCATTGGTGCCAGATTCCAGCAAGATTCCCTTCTTATCGTCCATAGCAACCTCCTGAGGTTTTGCAATGAATTACTATGCATAGGGAATTCGTGCTATCTTGAAAAAACCCTTTTTCTCATTTATAGCCTGCAGGAGGATTACCAGAGTCCGAGCACCTTCCACCAAATGCCGCCGATGCCAACCCAGATCAGCATGTTGACGACCGAAGCGCTGAAACCGAGTTTCCACCAGGTGCCTTGGTCCACATAGCCGGATCCGAAGTATATCGGTGCGGTTCCTGTGGAATAATGGGTCAATCCGCCGCAAAGATTGGAGAGATAGGCCATTGACAGTGCAGCGAGAAACGGCGGTGCGCCAGCGGCTACCGCGACGGCGATAAATGCCGGATACATGGCGGTGACGTGGGCGGTCAGGCTGGCAAAACCATAATGTGCGTACATATACACGACCAACAGGATCGTCAGGGCAGGTACCCAGGCGATGCCGCCCAAACTGGCGCTGACGGTCTTGGCAAACCAGGGGATGAAACCGAGGGTGTTGAGGAAGCCGGCCATGCCGACCAGGCCGCCCATCCACATCAAGGTGTCCCAGGGCCCTTTGTCATCCATGATGTCTTTCCAGGTGAGAACATCGGTGATCAACATGACGCAGACTCCCATCAGAGCAACGAGGGTGGCGTTCATTTTGGTAAAGCTGGAGGTGCTCCAAAGGAGCAAAGCGCCAATGAATACTGCGAGGACGATTTTTTCCGATGTGCTCATCGGTCCGCGTTTGGCCAGTTCACGGGTTGCCAGTTCTTTGGCTTCCGGTGTATGTTTCAGTTCGGGCGGGTAGATTTTGTATAGGAAATATGGCATGACAATCAGTGCGATCAGGCCGGGGACAGCGGCGGCTAGAGCCCATAAGCCCCAAGTGATCTCGATTTTCAACACCTGCTTGGCCAGAACCGCAGCCAGGGGATTGGCAGCCATGGCGGTCATGAACATGGCGGAAGTGATGCAGTTGCCCTGGAACTGCGTTGCCATGAGATAGGCGCCGACGCGGCGGGCAGTTGGCCCCGGCTCCGAATCAAACGCGGAACCCAGACTGCGCACGATCGGATAGAGGACGCCGCCGCCACGGGCGGTATTCGACGGAGTGGCCGGCGCGAGAATCAGGTCGCTGATGCAGAGGACATAACCAAGTTTCAGCGTGCTGTCACCGATGGAGCGCATCAGCATGTAGGCGATCCGGCTGCCCAGCCCCGTCTTGATGAAACTGCGGGCAAACAGGAAGGCACAGACAATCAACCAGATCGTCCCATCGGCAAACGCGGATAATGCTTGTGGAACAGTCAGTGTGTTAGTCAACGCGCAGACGGTGATGCCGATCAGGGCCATGGCGCCCATCGGCAGAGGATTGAGGATGATGCCGATGATGGTTGCGACGAAAATGGCCAGTAGATGCCAGGCTTGCGGTTTCAGTCCCGCGGGCACGGGGATAAACCAGATAATGGCGCCGATAATAGTAACCAAGAGAAAGGATTGCCATTTTCCCATCCGTGTCACTCCTTCAAGTTTATTTCAAGGAATCATAGAGCTTGGACTGTGACATGTGACTGTTGGTTTTGGCATCGATTTTTTCGCTGACCAGTCCGACGACGGCGATGAGTTTTGCCAAATCGACGCCGGTTTTGATATTCATGCCGGCCAGCATGTTCACCATGTCTTCGGTGGCTGTATTGCCAGCCGCGCCCGGGGCAAAGGGACAGCCGCCCAGCCCGGCGATGGAGGTTTCAAAGGTCGTGATCCCCGCCATCAGGCCGGATAATGTGTTGACCAGGCCCATGCCGCGGGTGTCGTGGATATGCAGTGAAAAGTCGATTGCCGGAAATGCTTTTTTTATGTCGGCAGACAGTTGAAAAACCCGGTCAGGAGTAGCGACTCCGATCGTGTCGGCCAGAACGATTTTTTGAATGCCAAGTTGAACAACTTTTTCCGTCAACAAAGTAACGGCTTCGACAGGAGTCCAGCCTTCAAACGGACAGGCAAATGCAGTGGCCAAATCGACTCTGACTTTCATGCCGGGCATGGATTCGACGATTTTTGCCAATTCGGCCAGTGACTCTTCGTGTGTGCGGTTTATGTTTGCTTTGTTGTGCGAGGTGGAAACCGAAATGACGCAGGCAATTTCCCTGATCCCGGCCTCCCAGGCGGACTGGGCGCCTTTGAGATTGGGCACCAGCGCGCTGGCGTTAATTGCAGAACCGTATTTTTCTAAAATAACGCGGCAGACCTCGGCGGAATCTGCCAGTTGTGGAATCGCTTTCGGTGACACAAAGGAAGTCAGCTCAAAATCTTTGAGACCCGCGTCGATCAATTGCTCGATAATGGCAATCTTGTCGCTGGTCGGGATGAAGGTGGCGACGTTTTGGAATCCATCCCGCGGACCTACTTCGTTAATGGTTACCGAAGTTGGCATAACCGTAAACATTTTAGAGGACCCCTTCCTGTTTAAGGGTTGCGATTTCCTCTTTGGTTATGCCCAACATGGCAGTGAGTATTTCTTCGTTATGTTCGCCAAGTGCCGGCGCCGGTGTGCGGATACAGGTCTTGGTCTCCGAAAACTTGAGGTGCGATCCGGTCAATTTGATCGGGCCGGCTTTGGGATGGACCGTTTCAACAAACATTTCTCTGGCTACGGCAATGTGGGGATCGGCCGCAACCTGATCGATGGAGTAGATCGGAGCTGAGGGTACGCCGATTCCCAACAGTTCCTCGACAACTTCCTTCGCTGTTTTTGTCATCGTCCACGCTTCGACGATTTGCTTGACGGCCACATTGTTCTTTACGCGATCGCGCGTCCGGGCATAGTCGGGGTGTTCCGCAAGTTCAGGCCGCCCGATGTGCTTGGCCACCAGGGACCACAGTTTATCATTGCCTGCAGCAATGATGACCAAATCATCTTTGGTCTGGAAGGAATCATACGGATATACTGACTCGTAACGGTTGCCGATACGCTGCGGCAAACGGTTCTCCGTGAAATAGATCATGTTGATGATTTCGAGACTGGCGACGCCGGAATCGACGAGCGCAACATCGACCAGTTGTCCTCGCCCTGTATGGCTCCGGTTGTAGAGTGCTGCCAGAATGCCGATCGTAACCGATAAACCGCCCAAAACGTCGCCCATGGCGGTTCCGGAACGGGTGGGAGGTCCACCGGGCCAACCCGTCGTGCTCATCAATCCGCTCATTGCCTGACTGATAATGTCATAGCCGGGGCGCTTGGAATAAGGACCGTATTGGCCGAAACCCGATACCGCGGCGTAGATGATGCCGGGATTGACTTCCTTGAGGACGTCATACCCCAGTCCGAGTTTGTTCATGGTTCCGGGGCGATAGTTTTCCAACACGACATCCGCTTTTTTAACCAGCGATTTGAAAATTTCCTTGCCTTTCGCCGACTTCAGATTTAGGCTCATGCCCTTTTTATTGCGGTTGAGATTCATGTAGTAAGCGCTTTCGCCATTTTGAAACGGACCGAGTTGGCGTTCGTCGGCTCCTTTGCCGGCTTCTTCGATTTTGATGACATTTGCCCCCATGTCAGCCAGCATCATGCCGGAAAACGGGCCTGCAAGAACGCGGGTGAGATCAAGTACCGTTACCCCTTCCATAGCTCCCAGTCGTGACATACAATCGTTCCCCCTTGTGTCGTTTTTTTGAACTGGTAGTAAATGATGCAATTTTTGTGCCAAATGAGTATAATCAGAATGATTGATTCCTAGATAGGATAATGGGATGTGAAGTTGAGTGAGCAGGATAGTGCTGATTTCCCCGTTTAAAGATCTGGCTGTTCTCGTCCGTGAGGTGGCTGAAGAGCTGGCAATA
>CAZOJA010000065.1:0-11068 GCA_964579955.1 uncultured Veillonellaceae bacterium
CCCTGACCTCTAAAATGCGAATCTAGCGCTCTCCCAGCTGAGCTACGCCCCCACGGAACAATACACCGGATGAATCATACCGGCGTAAATTATCATACTAAACAAATTCGTTCCTGTCAAACCCCTGGCAAGAAAAATCAGCTGATCAGCGCCGCCAGGATCAGGCCGGTCGCAAAACTGAGCCGGGCCGAAAACACGCCGACGGCGATATTTCCCTTCATCAGCTCTTCCGACACCTTGAACGGGGTCAATTTCTCGAACGCATAGTAAACCAATACCTGAAAGATAATGCCGATGACTCCCCAGATGATCAAATCACCGATGCTGACCGCATGGAACACCGCCGAGGCCATCACCAGCGCCTGCCCGACGATTTTCCCGCCCAGATTGTGTGCGATCGCGATGCCGGCCTCATCTTTGGCCGATTGCTCGCAGCAGGCCGCATCCTGGATCATCTTCATCTCGTTGTACGGCGTCTGCATCATGAAAATCTTGATGCCGATGAGCAGCAGCGGGATCGAGACCACCAGATAGGTAAGGAAATTGACGAAGCTGGACCATTGTTGCAAAACCATCACTCATTCTCCTTTCGACGAGTCCGTTGATAGACACAACGGTTGATAATATGCCATATTGCCGGTGATCCGGCTGCCGACCCGCGACACCAGCGCCGAGCCGCGACCGCCCACCAAAAACACCCCATAAATCATTCTACCACAATACAGCCCGTTCAGGGTCATGACCGTCTGTTTCGGCAGCTCGACGTACTGTTGATAAACAACCGGCTGTTCCCAGTAGTTGCTCTCGTCATCCCGCGTCCAGGCCACTCCGTCGCTGCCGAACACCGTCACCGCACCGCCTTCCCGACCGTAGACCGGCTTGGTCACGTAGGGGCAGCGGCCTAGGAACCGGTTTTCAAAGTAGGTCGGCAGCATATGGGCGGCAATCGCCGCCTGCTCACAAGGCGTGAAAAACGATCCATCCTCATACAGACTCCAGATCAGAGCCTGGGTCGCCTTGGACTGGGCAAGCATCGCCGCCGGCGGATTAACGAGGGCCAGCCTTTGCTCCGCAGCGATCTCCAACACCCGCCGCCCGGTCGGGTACCCATCGGCGTCCTGCTCTTCCGCCATTTTTTCCAGCGGATGCAACCGGTACATCACGTCCACCGGTTCGTGCGTCTGACCGTCCCAGACCTGCAGCCGGTCCTCGAACACCCGCAGTTGGGACAGCGGCACAAACTTCGCGGCCAGCCCCGACTGCGCCAGCAAGTACCGCGTCGTCCCCGCGTCTTCTGCATGCCAGTCGACCGAGCTGAACACGACCTGTTCCACCGCAAACCCGCTATCGCGGTAAGCTGCGACACTACGGTCAAACGCTCCGGTCAAGCCTTGGGCCAGCGCCTGGTTGGGGTCGGTCGCGCCAAAAAAATCACAGACCTTGCCATTGACATAAAAACCTTCCACCACATCGGTCGGCGTTTCCGCGTTAAACTCCAGCATCTTCAGCCCTTGTTCCGTTGCGGCGAAATCAAAGCGACCGAGAACCGTCGGCAACAAGCTCGGCAGCGAACTGCGCACCGCCGCCCAGGTCGCCTGCGGCAAGCCCAGTTCGGCCAGGAGTTCGTCGTCCGCCTGCTGCAGCACTTCGGCCGTACGGGCATAGATGCCGCCCAGCTTTTCCGCCGCGCTCCGCAGCCCCTGGCAGAACTCCGCCGTTACCGGCTGCAGCGAGGCCAGCGCATATTCGTCGCCATACATCGAATCCCAGACAAAGCTGCCATCGCGCCGCAGCGGCCCGTAGAGGGCTTCGCGCGTTCTCGCATAAGCCGCGGCGTCCCGAGGCTCAGCCACCACTGGAGCCTCCGCTGGAGCCTCCGCCGGAACGTGACGAACTGCCCAGCCCGCCCTTGGACCCGCTGGATACGCCGCGCGAGGAAGAGGAGGACGGCGTCGAGACAGTGCTGGAACTGCTGCTGCCCCCGCCAAAATAACGGTAAGCCGGCCAGAATCCGGTCCGATAGGTCCGATTGGCGGCCGTCGGCACCGGACGGCCATCTTCGTCGCAGTAGCCGTCGCGGTTCACATCGGTGCAGGACGCTTCGTTACGCCCCCACTCGAAAGGGTTCAGCGAACAGCCCGGCGTCATGGTCAGCGCCGCCGCCAAAAAAAGCCCCACGACCTTTTTACTCCGGCCCGTGTTGCCGGGATCCATCGACTTCACCCCCCGGTTTTCCGGCAATAATAGATATACGCCTGCCGGTCTTCGTCAATCTCGCAGGAAGTCTTTTCCCACTCCTGTCCAAACAAGATCATCGTATCCGCCAGCAGGTGGCAGAGCGCCTGCACCTGACTGGGAAAGCCGAATTGATGGATCAACGGGTATTCGTTGACATATTCCCGGTATTCGCGCACTTCCACGGCGATCCAGCCCGGCATCACCGGTTGGGTCTGATTGCCGGCCTCCGCCGCGTCGGTCGGCACCTCTTCCACATAAGTCACATAGGCGGTCGCTTCAATCGCCGTCGCGGTCTTCAGCCAGGTCTTGCCTTCCTTGACGAAATAGTCGCAGGCAAAGCGCATGGCGGCTTCCACTTCGTCCATCGCCTCATAGAAATAGAGCACCGGATAGTCTGCCGCGGCATCGCTCAGACGATACTCGAATCGTGGCATCGCAATCCCCCCCAGTCTAGGCTGCCGGCTTCAGCGCCGTCTTGCCGAGGTCCTTCAGCCGTCCGTCGAGCTGGATGTTCAGCACGCCGGATTTCTTGACCGCCTCGGCCAGCGCGTCCCGCAGCGGGATGAAAGTATCCTTGATGTTCTGGCCTTGTTTGAGCATCGTGAACTCGTCGCCGCCGGAGGCCATAAAGTCGTTGGTCACAATTTTGTAGGTCGCGGCCGGGTCCAACAGACGACCGTCGGACAACCGGACCTCCACCAGTTGGCTGCCGTACGGGCGGCTCGAATCGATCGTCAGCTGCAAGCCGGAAAACTGGACGGTCCCCGCCTTGCCGTTGATGCCGTGGTTCAGCGCCTGCAGGACCTGTTCGCCGGTCAGGTCCATCGTCACCAGGGTATTGTCAAAGGGCATGACTTCATACAGGTTCCCCATCGTGATGGCGCCGGCAGGAATGCTCGTGCGCAGGCCTCCGCCATTCTGCAGCGCGATGTCGGCTGCCGTCGCCTGACGCAGCACATCACTCGACCACTGGCCGAGAATCGAGAGTTCATAGCGATCATGCGAAAGCTCCTTGACCGTGCGGCCCAACACCACATTTTTCACCGGCAGGACCGCCGCCTGCGAACGGTCTACGATCGCCTGCACTGCCGGATCGGCTTTGGCGGCTTTGATCGGCGTCTCGATCGACTGGACCGAACTGAGCAGCACCTTTTGCTCGCGTTTGGAGTACACCAGACTGATCTTGCCCAGCGCCCGGCCGAAATAGTAGGCCTGCACCACCGGCACGCCGTTCACTTTGCCTGCGACCAGCTTGTGCGAGTGTCCGCTCACCACCGCGTCGATCCCCGGCACCGTCGCCGCGAGCGTGGCGGCATCTCCGGTCACCTGCCCGACAGCGTTCTGTTCGGCCGCCAGATGCGACAACACCACGACGATATCCGCCCCCAGCCGCCGGACCTGCGGCAGCAGTTCCCTGACTACGGTCGCCGGGTCGCGGAATTCGAACGGCGCAACGATTTTCGGCCCGGTCGTATAAGCGGTTTCCGGCGTCACGATGCCGATCACGGCGATTTTCAGGCCCATGCGCTCCAACATCACGAACGGTTTGACGAAACCGAGCCTCCCCTGCCCGTCTTTTTCCTGCACATTGGCCGACACATAGGGGAAGCGCGACTCCGCCACCCGGGCCGCCAATTTGTCGAGGCCCCAGTCGAATTCATGGTTGCCCAGCGTCATCGCATCCATCTGCAAGGCATTCAAGACTTCCACGACCGTTTTCCCGTAGAGCAGGTTGGAATCCGGACTGCCCTGGAACATGTCGCCGGCGCTGACAAAAATCGAGCCATAAGGATTCTTGGCCCGTTCCTGCCGCACCAGGGCGGCGAATTTGGCCGCTCCCGGATTTTTTCCGGCTTCGACCAGTGCGCCATGAAAATCATTGGTGGTCAAAATATCGATCGCGACAATCTCCGGCAGTTTCTCCGCCAGAGCCACGCCACCCCATGGCGTCAGACAAATCAGCAGCGTCAGCAGCAGCCCGAAAAACCTCCGTTTTGTACGCAAGACGTTCCCTCCCCGATGGTTCCGCGTTATAATGACCTTAATGCCTGAATTGAATTATTCCTTTCCACGACGGTTCCATGTTTTCCTGCCTGCAAACCAGGCTACCGGCGATAATCCGAAAAAAATTATTGATGAACCCAGGAGGTTGTTTGCCTTGACGACTCCCCCACGCGACTTTGTCATCATCAACGCCAACATCCATAGCCTCGACCCGTCGCGGCCGCGCGCCCGGGCGATTGCGGCAAAGAACGGCCGGATCGCCGCGGTGGGCTCCGATGAAGCGATTCTTGCTTATGCCGGCCGCGAGTTGCCGCAGGCAGCGGTGACCGACCTCGGCGGCAAAACCGTGCTGCCGGGATTTATCGATGCCCACACCCATTTCATCGCCGGCGGATTCTCGCTGCAGAGCGTCAATCTGCGCGGCGCTGCCGGGCCGGAGGAGTTTGTCGGCCGGATCGCCGAGCGGCTGCGCCAGACAAAACCGGGCGACTGGGTGACCGGCGGCGGTTGGGACCAGGAAACCTGGCCCGCTGCGCCGCTGCCCCGCAAGCAATGGATCGATGGCTTCAGCGCCGAGAACCCGGTGTTTGTCAGCCGCAGCGACCTGCATATCGGGCTGGCCAACAGCGCCGCCCTGCGCGCCGCCGGGATCGACGCAACCACGCCCGACCCCTGCGGCGGCGAGATCTTCCGCGACCCGGCGAGCGGCGAGCCGACCGGCATCCTGAAAGACGCGGCGATTCGCCTGGTGGAAGCGGTCATGCCAAAGCCCAGCGTGGCCGACCGTGAGTCGGCCCTGCGGCTTGCCCTGGCCAAGGCGGCGGCCGAGGGCGTCACCTCGGTGCATGACGTGACCGACTGGGGCAATCCCGACTGGAGCGAGTGGGCGCTGTTCCAGCAGTTTCGCGCGCGCAACGAGCTGACCTGTCGCATCTTCGCCCGCTTGCCACTGATCGACTGGGACCGCCGCCGCGCCGACATGCCGGCTTTTCTGACCGGCGACGCGGCCGACCCCTGGCTGCGCTTCGGGGGTCTGAAAGGGTTCACCGACGGCTCGCTGGGCGGCCATACCGCCTACTTTTTCGAGCCGTATGCCGACGCGCCCGGCAATTGCGGCCTGCTGCTGGCCGATATGTTCCCCGCCGGCGCGATGGAGCAGCGGCTGCGCGAAGCGGACCATGCCGGCATCCCGGTGTCGGTCCACGCGATTGGCGATCAGGCCAATGCGATTTTGCTGGACATCTTCGAATCGCTGACCCGTTCCAATGGCCCGCGCGACCGGCGGCTGCGCATCGAACACGCCCAGCACCTGCGGCAGAGCGATATCGAGCGGATGGGCCGGCTCGGCGTCATCGCCTCGGTTCAGCCCGCCCATCTCATCGATGACGGCGGTTGGGCGGAGCGCAGCATCGGCGCCGAGCGCTGTCAGCTGACCTATGCTTTCCGCTCGTTGCTCGCGGCCGGTGTCCGGCTGGCTGGCGGCTCGGACTGGCCGGTCGCCGAAATGTCGCCGCTACTGGCGATTCATGCCGCCGTCAACCGCACTACATCGGACGGACAGTTCCCCGGCGGCTGGAACCCACAGCAGAAAATCAGCGTCGCACAGGCGATCACCGCTTTCACCAGCGATGCCGCCTACGCCGAATTCGCCGAAGCGGAGAAGGGGTCTCTCTCACCGGGAAAATTCGCCGACCTGGTCGTGCTGTCCGCCGACCCGTACCAAGTCGATCCGGCCTGCATCAAAGAGATACAGGTTTTACAGACGATCGCCGGAGGGCGGACGGTTTTCCAATCAAAAAATTTTTTTGCCGAGTAATTTTGTAAAAAAAGGATATTTCCTGCGGATAGCGTATTCATAGCAATGGGAGTCATTCGATTTTTTTGACAGGAGGTTATCGCTATGCCAAATTGTACTCGATGCGGCGTCGATAATGATGCCAGCGCCAACTTTTGCCGCAGTTGTGGTTCCCCGATGAACGCCCAGGGCTATGCCGCCCCGCCACCCCCACCGCCCGGACAGGGTTATGCTCCGCCGCCTCCGCCACCTCCCGGCTACCAGCAACCGCCCCCGCCCGGCTATTATCCGCCGCCGCCCGGCTACGGCCAGCAGGCTGATTCGGGAATGCAGCAGAACATCGCCGGCTTGCTGTGCTATGTGCTCGGCTGGCTCAGCGGACTGGTGTTCCTGTTCATCGACAAACGACCCTTTGTCCGCTTCCACGCGATGCAGTCGATCTTGCTGTTCGGCGGCATCCATGTGTTGCATCTGGTGCTGACCTGGGTCCTGTTCCCGGCGCTGCGGCTCTGGTCGCTGCTGTTCGCCATCTCCGGCCTGATTTCGCTGGTCTCGCTGGTCCTGTGGGTCCTGTTGATGGTCAAGGCCTATCAGAACGAATGGTACAAGGTCCCGGTCCTCGGCGACATCGCCCTGCAGAAATCGCAGCAGCCCTGATTTTCCGCTGGGCAAAAAGCAAAACGACCCGCAATAGAAAGGACCGTCCTTGGCTTCGGCCAGTGACGGTCCTTTTTTTTGCCTATTTTCCGCCGAGCAAAAGCGACGGCAGCCAGGTGCTGAGCTGCGGCACGAAGGTCACGACCAGCAACACGCCGACCGCCAGCAGAAAAGGTGTCCAGATGCTGCGGCTCAGCCGTTCCAGCGAAATGCCGGCGATGCCGCAGATGGAGAACAGCACCGCGCCCACCGGCGGCGTGATCAGCCCCAGCACCAGGTTGAAGCAGACCACCACGCCGAGATGGATCGGGTCGATGCCCATCTTCAGCGCCATCGGCGCCAGCACCGGCGTGACGATGGTCAGGGCCGGCGCCGTTTCCAGCGGAATTCCGATCAATAGCAGCGCCAGGTTGACCAACAGGAGAAAAATCGCGGGAGATGTCGAAACCTGCGCCATCGTCTCCATGATCCGCAGCGGAATCTGCTCTACCGCCACCACCCAGGCGAACGGTTCCGACAGACCGAGCAGCAGCATGACCACTGCCGTCTCCACGCCCGACGCCAGCAGCAATGCCGGCAACCGGGCCGGTTTCAGGCGGCGGTAAAAGAACGTCCCCACCAGGAAGGCATAGACCACGGCGATGCCGGCCGCTTCGGTCGGCGTAAAGATGCCGCCGAGGATGCCGCCCATGATGACCACCGGCATCAACAGCGCCGGTAAGGCCCGAAAGGCGCCGACCAGGACTTCCCGCCCGCTGGCCCTGCTTTCGCGCGGATAATTGCGCCGGCGCGCCACCAGCACCATGTAGCCCATCAGCACCGCGCCGAGCATCAGGCCGGGAACCACGCCGGCCAGGAACAGGGCGCTGATCGATACATTGGCGATTACGCCGTAAATGATGAACGGGATGCTGGGCGGGATGATCGGTCCCATGCAGGACGCCGTCGCCGTGACCGACGCCGCGACGTCATTGTCATAACCGGCGCCGCGCATCGCCGGGATCATCACCGCGCCGATCGCCACCGCCGTGGCGACCGCCGAGCCGGATATCGCCGCAAAGATCGCCGTGGCCAGGATGGTTGCCAGCCCCAGTCCACCGCTGATATGCCCCATCGACAGCCGGGCGAATCTCACCAGATCGCCGGTGATGCCGCCTTCGTTCATCAGGTTTCCCGCCAGCATGAACAATGGCACCGCGAGCAGCGGAAACGAAGCCATGCCGGCAAACGTGGTCTGGACCAGCAAGGTCAGGGAAAGCCCGCCGTCGGCCAGGACGTAGGCCATCGCCGAGCCGCCCAGCGCGATGGCGACGGGGATGCCGAGCGCCATCAGGCCTGCGAATACGAGCAGAAACAACGTCAGCATCAGCAGGACCTCCGTTTGCGGCCTGAGAGTCCCGCCAGCAGCTGTTCCAGCGTAAACAGCCACATCAGCGAAAAGCCTGCCGGCAGGGCCAGATACGGCAGCGCCATCGGCATCCCCAGCGCCGGCGAAATCTGACGCCAGTTGTCCACCGTCTGCTGCAGCCCCACGAAGATCATCACCGACAAAAACAGCAGCATGAACAGCGCACCTGCCAGGCGGACCCGCGCCGCCCAGTGCGCCGCCAGCTTAGCATAGGCCAGGTCGACGCCGACCTGGACGCCCTTGCGCAGTCCGACCGCGCCGCCCAGCATCGACACCCACACCAGCGAATACGTTGCCGCTTCGCCGGACCACATCGGCATGTCGCCCAGCACATAACGGCCAAAAACTTCATAAGGGATCACCAGTGCGATGATCCCCATAAACAGGATGACTGCCTGTTCCGCGGTCTGAAACAGCAGCGTGTTGACTCGGTTCAGACTGTCCACTTATTTCGTGTTGAGGATTGCGTCGATCTTCTCTTTGCCAAACTGCTTGGAGAACTCATCGAACGCCGGTTGCATCGCCTTTTGCCATGCGACCTTGTCCACATCTTTCGTCACGGTCATGCCGCGGGAGGTCAACTCGGCCACCTGCTTCTCTTCTGCGTCACGCCCCAGCTTGCGCTCGAACTGGGCGACTTCCAGCGCGGTTTTCAGCAGCATCTCCTGGTCCGCTTGCGGGATGGTCTGCCATTTTTTCGCGCTGACGATCAGCACGGCCGGTGAATAGACATGTTGCGTCATCGACAGAAATTTTTGCACTTCGTTCAATTTGGCGGAATGAATCACCGCAACCGGGTTCTCCTGTCCGTCGATCGTCTTTTGCTGCAACGCGCCATAGACTTCGCCCCAGGCCATCGGCACCGGGTTGACGCCCGCCGCTTTCCAGGCGGTCAGATGGATCTTGTTCTCCTGGGTGCGGATTTTCATGCCTTTGGCGTCCGCCGGCGTTTTCACCGCCAGTTTGGAGTTGGTCAGGTTGCGAAACCCGTTTTCCCAGAACGCCAGCCCTTTCAGATTCGCCTTTTCCAAATCCTGCAGCAAAGCCAGGCCGATCGGACCGTCCAGCACCTTGTCGGCATGCGCATAGTCCCTGAACAGGAACGGGATATCCAGGATTCCCATCGAGGGGCTGAAGCCGCTAAGCGGCGCGGTGGAACCGACATAAATGTCCAGCGTCCCCTGCTGGATCGCCTCCAGCAACTCTCTTTCACCCTTGCCCAGCTGCCCGTCCGGATACACCTTGACTTCAATGCGCCCCTGCGAACGCTGTTTGACCAGTTCGGCGAACTTGTTGGCCGCCTGGTTGTAGGTGTGGCTGGCCGGCGTCAGCGTCGCCAGCTTCATTTGCGCCTTGTATTCGGTTTTCCCCGGCTCGCCGGCCTTTTTGTCGCCGCCGCAACCGCTGATCAGCAAGCTTGCCATCAGTAGCAGCCCGATAAAACTTGTCCGTTTCACGACTGTTCTCCCCCTTTTCCGACGTTTCCCCTGCTTATTGTACTATTTTTAGGCCGAACCGTCAGCTAGCGAGCAGCTGATTTATCACATGCAAGCATAAGGAAAAGCTGAAACAACAGAGAGCATATTTGATTTGAACCGTATAATTCGTCGTCAATGCAGCGATGTATTACAAGAAAATCAGCATGGACGCTGATTTTAGGACTAATGCGACGGATAATAAGAGACTTGCTTCAAAAGAGCGTAGCGATGAATGAAGCTTAGTCGAGTAATGTCGAGCTACAGCCTGTTGGAAACGCAGTAATCTTACAGGCTGTGCGAAGACTGGAGCATTTTAGTCCGTTTGCTGGTTGCTGCATGACGAAACGAATTTCGGTGAAAACAACAATGCTCGAAGTTATTCAGCTTTTCTGTTGCCGCTTTGATTCTCCAGCGCCTGCACCAACAAAGTCAGCGTCCGGTTCACCGGCGTCGCCACCCCCAGCCGCTCGCCCTCGCGCACGATCGCCCCGTTGATCACGGCGATTTCCGTCGGCGAGCCCCGCAGGACATCCTGCAGCATCGACGACTGGTTCTGCCCGGTTGCGACCGCCACCGCCAGCACCTTTTCCACCGGGTCCTCATAAGGCAGCTGCACGCCGGCCGCCCTCGCCACCAGCACCGCTTCTTCCACCGCCAGCGCCAAAAGCCGCCGGGTCTCGGCCTGCTCGGCCAGTTGGCCGTTGCGTAGCCGCAGCAGCGCGGTCAACGCATTGATGCCGGTATTGATGACAAGCTTGCCCCAGACGAGCGAGCGCACGTCAGGCTCGACAACGGTCGGCAGGCCGGCCTTCGATAGCATCGCGGCCACCTGCGCGCAAAAAGCGTCATTGTCGCCGGACAGTCTGCCGATATGGGTCTCGCCCCTGCCGCCGTGGCGGATCCGGCCCGGTCCGAGCAAGGTCGCTCCCTGCGCCGTGGTTCCGACCAGCACGTTTTCGCCGCCGACCGTTTCTGCGATCACTTCCGCATTGCCCAGACCGTTCTGCAACGTCAGCACCCGGCCGCCAGGGCCGAGCAGCGCTGCCGCCGCGATCGCTGCCTGCCGGGTGGCGGTCGCCTTGACAAACAGAATCACCAGGTCGACCGGCGCCAGTCCGTCCGTTCCCAACACAGCGTCCAGCCGCACGACTTCGTCGCCTGTCTCCTCGCCCAATACCAGTCCCTGGCTGCGAATCGCCGCGACATGGTCCGGCCAGATATCCACCACCGTCACCGCTTCGCCGGCCTTCGCCAGATAAGCGCCGAACAGGCTGCCCATCGCGCCTGCGCCAATCACGGCCATCTTCATGGACATTGCCTCCCGCCCTTTAATACAGACGCTTCAACACTTCATCCTTCATCGTGAAACTGTGCTCGGCCGCCGGAAAACTGCCTGAGGCCACTTCGCCGGCATATGTGTTGAGCGCCGCCAAAATATCCCCGCTGACATTGGCATACTGCTTGACGAATTTCGGCACGAACCGTTCA
>CAZOJA010000066.1:0-10783 GCA_964579955.1 uncultured Veillonellaceae bacterium
TCATGCCAGGGCTAATCAATACGCATATGCATTTTTACAGCAGTTTTGCCCGCGGTATGGATCTGAAGGCGCAGTCGCCGCAAGAGTTCGGTCAGATTCTGGAACGGCTGTGGTGGCGGCTCGACAAGGTATTGACGTCCGAGGACGTCTATTATAGCGCGGCGGTGGCGATGCTGGACTGCATCCGCAACGGCGTGACCACGGTGTTTGATCACCATGCCAGTCCCGGCTGCGTCGAAGGCAGCCTGTTCCAGGTTGCCGATGCGGCAAAAGAGCTGGGCTTGCGCACATGCCTGTGCTACGAAGTGTCGGACCGTGACGGCGAAGCGGTCGCCGCGCAGGGCATTGCGGAAAACGCCGCATACATCCGCGATTGTCAGCAGGCGAATGACCCGATGCGACGCGCCTTGTTCGGACTGCATGCTTCCTTTACCCTGAATGACGATTTGTTGCGGCGCAGCGCCGAGCAAGCGGCGCAGCTGGGCGCAGGTTGCCACATCCATACCTCGGAAGCACTGTCCGATGCCGATGACTGCCGGCGTCGCTACGGCAAACGGGTGGTGGAGCGACTGCGGGATTTCGGCGTGCTAGGAGCATCATCGATAGCCGCCCACTGCGTTCATGTCGATCCTTACGAGATGGAAATATTGCAACAGCAGCAGTCGTTGGTCGTGCACAACCCGGAATCGAACATGGGCAATGCCGTCGGTTGCGCCCCGGTGTTGGCGATGTTGCGTCAGGGAGTCCGGGTCGGTCTGGGTACTGACGGGTACACCGCAGACATGCTGGAATCGCTGAAAGTCGCCAATCTGCTGCACAAGCATGCGCAGCGTGATGCTTCGGTTGCCTGGGCAGAGCCGCATGAAATGTTGTTTGGTCAGAACTCGGCATTTGCTTCGGCCTGTTTTGGCGAAACGCTGGGCCGGTTGATCCCTGGCGCGCCTGCGGATGTGATCGTGCTCGACTATGAGCCGCCGACGCCGCTTTCAGCGGATAACCTCGGCGCGCATATCCTGTTCGGCTGCATGGGTCGGGCGGTGCGCACGACGGTGGTCAACGGCCGGGTGCTGATGCAGGACCGGCAAATCCTGGTGGCCGATAGCGCGAAAATTACTGCTGCAGCAAGACAACAGGCTGCAAAACTCTGGCAGCGTTTTTGATGCTGTTTCCGCATTTTTTGCTGGACGAGAGCGGCAAAATAGGGTAAACTATTGCAGGGAAATAACAACAAATAATGGACATTTGTGCATTGGAGCGAAGACGCTCTGCGGGGGGAATCGCCGCAGGGCGTTTTGTGTAGGAGGCAGGCAAAGCTTGAAAGGCAGGACTTTTTTCGTATTATTGGCGGCACTGGTCGGGGCTCTGGCAATCGGCGCCTTATTCATCCTGTTGGCGAAATCGGACCCGATCCGGGCCTACAAAGTCATGCTGACAGGGCCGTTTTCCAGCAGTTTTGGCTTTACCGAGACGTTGGTCCGGACGACGCCGCTGCTGTTGACGGGACTGGGTATCATCATTTCGTTCCGCTGCGGCGTGCTGAATATCGGCGGTGAGGGGCAAATCCTGATCGGTGCGATCGCTTCGGCCGGCGTAGCGCTGGCGATGCCGAACCTGCCTGGCGTTGTGCTGTTTCCGCTGGTACTTTTGGCAGGCGCGTTGGCCGGCGGGCTGTGGGGCGCCATCGCCGGGGTGCTGAAAGCACGACTGAATGTGAACGAAATTCTCAGCACCGTGATGCTGAACCAGATCGCAGCCCAACTTTATCTGCTGCTGATTCGCGGCATATTGATCGATCCGCAGGAAGTCACTTATGGCACCGGTGTGCCGCAAACGGCTCTCGTGCCGGACGTAGTCTGGATGACCCGGTTGATTCCCGGTTCACGTCTCAGTACCGGCTTCATCCTGGCGATTGTACTGGCGATTGCGGTCTATTATCTGCTGATGCACACGACGATCGGTTACCGGTTGCGCGCGGTGGGGGCGGGTCCGCAAGCGGCGCGCTACGCCGGAATCAATGTACCGTTTTACATGGCGCTGTCGATGTTTCTGGCCGGAGCGCTGGCCGGTCTGGCAGGCACGGTGGAGGTGCTGGGCGTGCATCACAGGGCGCTTGAGGATATTTCGGCCGGCTACGGCTTCAGTGCGATCGTGGCGGCGTTGTTCGGCCGATTGCACCCGATCGGCATCATTCCGGCCTCGATGTTGTTCGGCGCACTGATTCTTGGCGCTGACATGATGCAGCGGGCTGTCAGCATCCCGGCAGCAATTGTGATGGTTATCCAGGGGTTTGTGATTTTGTTTGTCGTAGCCAGTGACGTATTCATCCGTCGGCCGGAGTTGTTCGGACAGTGGAAGAGCAAGTGGAGCCGGCGCTCCGGGGAGGTGTCCTGATATGACGGAAGGCTTGGAACAGGGAATCCTGATCGGGATGATCGCCACAGGCATCCGGCTGGCGACCCCCTATCTGCTGGCGGCTCTCGGTGAGATGCTCAGCCAGCGCTCCGGCGTGTTCAACCTGGGTTTGGAAGGCATCATGCTGATGGGTGCGTTTTCCGGCTTCTACATCACTTATGTCAGCCAGTCGCCGCTGCTCGGCTTGTTGGCGGCGATCGTCACCGGCGGCTTGATGGGTCTGTTGATGGCTTTTGTCAGCGTGACCTGCAGGCGGAACAGGGAATCAGCGGCATCGGACTGTCGATGCTGGGCTGGGGCCTGTCCGGACTGTTCTTCCGATTGTATGTGGACGGCATCCAGTCGATTGCCGGACTGAAGGCCTGGAAAATACCAGGACTGGGTGACATTCCAATCATCGGCCCGATGTTTTTCAACCATCATTTTATTGTTTACTTTGCCTTCTTGCTGGTGCCATTGCTCTGGTTCGTATTGTTCCGCACCACCTGGGGTCTCAGCGTCCGTGCGGTCGGCATGACGCCGCAGGCGGTCGATACCATGGGGGTCAGTGTCAGCGGCCTGCGGTACCAGTGTCTGGTTCTGGGCGGTATGC
This sequence comes from uncultured Veillonellaceae bacterium, assembly GCA_964579955.1. Classification (GTDB taxonomy): domain Bacteria; phylum Bacillota; class Negativicutes; order UBA1444; family UBA1444; genus UBA1444. Next base: position 3,005 of record CAZOJA010000066.1, read on the forward strand.
TGGCCGGACTGGCCGGCGCCACCCTGACGGTGGCAAATACTCATATGTTTGCCGACAATATCACGGCAGGCCGCGGCTTCATCGCGATCGCGCTGGTTTATTTCGGTCGCTGGAGTCCATGGGGGATTCTGGCCGGTTCCTTGTTGTTCAGCATGGCCGATTCGTTCCAATTGTGGGTGCAGGTGCTGGGGATCAACTTCCCTTATGAAATGGCCGTCATGCTGCCCTACATTGTCACGATCATCGCCCTGATGATATCCTTTGGCCGGGTATGGCCGCCGGCGGCGCTGGGAAAACCCTATGAACGGGGCGTCCGGGGCTAGCCGCAATGTGATCCGCAGATGCAAAGAATGAAACATGAGGAGGCAAACCAACCATGAAAAACCTGAAAAAACAGATTCTATTGCTCATCGCCGTGTTATTGACCGCTTCGCTGCTGCTTGCCGGCTGCGGCGGCGACAGCAAGCCGGCTCCGGCCAAAACCGAAGCGCCGAAAGCCCAGTCAAACAAAATCAAAATCGCCCTTGTCCTGCCGAGCACTGTCGATGATATGGCCTGGGCCCAGTCGATGTATGAGGCCGTGAAAAAAATCCAGACCGACTCCAAGGGCGAAATCGAACTGGCAGTCAGCGAACGGATGGGTAAGCCGGTTGACGCCGGTGCTGCCATCCGTCAGTACGCGACCCAGGGGTTTGACATCATCATCGCCCATGGCGCCCAATACCAGAGCGTAGTCAAGGAAATCGCCCCCGAATTCCCCAAGATCACTTTCGCTTATGGCACCGGATTCCAGACAGGCCCCAACATCTTCGCCTATGATCCCCAGGCCCAGGAAGGCGCTTATGTCATGGGAATCTTGGCCGCCAAGATGTCCAAATCGAAGATTGTCGGCATTGTCGGACCAGTTGAAGCCGGTGACGCCATCAAATACAACAAAGGCTTCATGCAGGGAGTGGCTGCCGCCGGTGGCGACGTAAAAACCCGCATTGCCTATACCGGTTCGTTCAACGAAATCGTTAAGGCTGGTGAAATCGCCAAGACTCACATGGATGCCGGCGCAGACTTCCTGACCGGCTCCAGCCAGCAGGCGGTGGGCGCGATCAAAGCGGTCGCCGGCAAACCGGGTACTTACTGGTTGTCGACCGACATGGACCAAAGCAAGGTCGCCCCGGATGCAGTACTGGCTTCACAAGTCTACAACTGGGAAAAGGTCCTCGGCAAAATCCTTGAATTGCGCAAAAAAGGCACCCTCGGCGGTCAGCACCTGACTCTGTCGTTTGCTGACGGCATGCTGGAACTGAAGTACAACCCGAAACTGGAAGCGAAGATTCCGGCTGATGTGAAAGCGGCGGTGGAAAAGGCCAAGAAAGATATCGCGGCTGGAACCCTGAAGATCGAGCTTAAATAAAATGAGCGCCAGAATCCAGAAGCTGGAGATGCGGGGAATCGTCAAACGATTCCCCGGTGTTCTCAGCAACGATCATGTGAATATTGAAGTGTCGGCAGGCGAAGTGCTGGCGCTGCTTGGCGAGAACGGGGCCGGCAAGACCACCTTGATGAACATCCTGTACGGGCTGTATCAGGCCGATGCGGGAGAAATCCTGATCAACGGGGAACCGGTGCGGATCGACTCGCCGCGGATGGCGATCGACTGCGGGATCGGCATGGTGCACCAGCATTTTATGCTTGTTCCTACGTTGACGGTCAGTGAGAATGTTGCGCTCGGCCTGCCGTCGGAAAAAGGCGCCCTGCTCGAACTGGAGCCGGTGTCCCGGCGGATTGTCGAAATCGGAGCGACGTACGGCGTGGCGGTGAACCCGGATGCTTATGTCTGGCAGCTCAGCGTCGGCGAACAGCAGCGGGTGGAAATCATCAAGGCGCTGTATCGCGGCGCCGACCTGTTGGTCATGGACGAGCCGACAGCGGTCTTGACGCCGCAGGAAGCGCAGGACCTGATCGTTCTGTTGCGGACGATGGTCGCGCAGGGCCGTTCCGTCATCATCATCAGCCACAAGCTGCACGAAGTGATGGCGGTGAGTGACCGGGTCGTGGTGCTGCGCGACGGAAAGAAAGCCGGCGAAGTCGCGACAGGCGACACCAACCCGGAAGAACTGGCCCGGATGATGGTGGGTCGCGATGCCCGTCCGTTCAGCCGTGAAGCCAGGCAGTTCGACGGCGACTGCGTGCTTTGCGTGGAAGAACTCTGCGTAAACAACAATATGGGGACGCCGGCGCTGCGGGGAATATCGCTCGGTGTTCATCCCGGCGAAATCCTCGGCATTGCCGGGGTATCCGGCAACGGACAGAAAGAGTTCGCCGAAGCGATCAGCGGCTTGCGGACGGTCGAGTCCGGCAAAGTTCTGTTAAGCGGACAGGAAATAACCCATTGCACGCCGAAACAAATCATTGACAGAGGATTGGGTTTTATTCCGGAGGATCGGCTGCATGTGGGCACGATTCCCTCGTTCCAGATCTGGGAAAACCTGTTACTGAAGGACCACGCGGAAAAGCCGTTCGCCCGGGGCGTGCTGCTGAGCGAGAAAACGATTCGCGCCCATAGCGAAAAACTGGTCGCAGACTATGGAATCAAAACTCCCGACCTGGAAACGCAGACGGGAAAATTGTCCGGCGGCAATATCCAGCGTCTGATCCTGGCCCGCGAGATCACCCGGCAACCAAAAGTTCTGGTGGCGGCGTATCCCACTCGCGGCCTCGATATCGGCGCGGCCGAATATGTTCATGAAATGCTGGTTCAGGCTAGCCGGGAAGGGATGGGAGTCATCCTGATCTCGGAGGAACTGGACGAAGTGCAGAAACTCAGCGACCGGATCGCGGTTTTTTTTGATGGGCGGATTATGCAGGTGCTGCCGGTGGCGCAGGCCGACGAAAAGACGTTGGGCTTGCTGATGGCTGGACTGACGCCGGAGACGGAGAATACGGCAGATTAGGGGAACTTGGAATGATTCAGTGTTTCCCAGAGCGAAAAGAGGAGGCGCGACAGATGGCTGATTTATCGGTTGAAATTTGTGGACTGCGATTTTCGTCCCCCTTAATGCCAGCGGCAGGACCGCCCACGCGTGACGGCGCGGCTTGTCTTGCGGCAGTGGCCGGCGGCGCGGCGGCGATCGTCAGCAAGACAATTTCCCAGCAACCGGCCGAGGTGCCGCGTCCCTGCATGTCGGACGTGCAGGTCGGCATGCTGAATACGGAGCTATGGTCGGAGCTGACCAAGGAGCAGTGGCTGGACCGCGAGTACGCGATCGCAAAATCGGCCGGCGTGCCGCTGATCGTCGGACTGGGCTATACAGCGGAGCAGATCGCCGAACTGGCGCCGATGGTGCGTCCGTTCGCCGATGCGCTGGAGTTGTCCTGCCATTATATCGGCAATGATCTGACGCCGATCACCGACACGGTCAAAGCGGCCAAACGGGCCGTCGACGTTCCGGTGTTCGTCAAGATGAGCCCCCATCCCAACATTCAGGAGATCGCCCTGGCGGTGGAAGCTGCCGGTGCTGATGCTCTGGTGATGATCAATTCGTTCGGCCCTTGTATGGGAATCGACGTGGAAACCGGTCTGCCGCTGATGGGAAGCCAGTCGGGGTACGGATGGCTGTCCGGGCGTGCGATCAAGGCCCTGGCGGTCCGCTGCATCTTTGATGCTGCGAATGCGGTGAAGATTCCGATCTTTGGCGTGGGCGGCGTAGCGACAGGCAAGGATGTCGCCGAGATGTTGATGGCCGGCGCGTCGGCTGTCCAGCTTTGCACGGAAGCAATCCTCAAGGGACCGGGCGTGTATGGCAAGATCGCAGCGGAATTGTCTGCGTTCCTGGATTCGCACGGCTACCAGTCGGTGAACGAGCTGAAAGGACTGACCCGGCGCAAAATGCAGCAGCGGCAGTTCTCTACCGAAGCGTCTGCGCCAAAGGTCACGAGATTGCGCTGCATTTCCTGCGGCAACTGTGTGAAGAGCTGTCCTTACCAAGCGATTCAACTGGTGGATACGAAAGCGGTCATTGACCAGACGCTCTGTTTTGGCTGCGGGCTTTGCCTCAGCCGTTGCCCTGTCGGAGCGATCGGCTGGGGCGGCTAAACCGATGGGAACCGTTCTTTGCGGCGGGACGCTTGTCAACGCCGATTCGGTTACGGTAGAAGACCTGCGGATCGCTGGCGAGACAATCGCGGCGATCGGAAAAAATTTAGTGCAACCGGGCGATCAACAGATCGATGTGTCCGGTTGTTTCCTGTTTCCCGGCGGGATTGACCCGCATACCCACTTTGATCTGGATGTCGGCAGCACGACAACCGCCGATGACTTTGCCACCGGTTCGCTGGCGGCGATTCTTGGCGGCACGACGACGGTCATTGATTATGCGACGCAAAGCCGCGGCGGGTCCCTGGCAGATGCGCTGGCGACCTGGCATGCCAAGGCCGCCGGCAAATCCTATGTGGATTTCGGCTTTCACCTGGCTCTGTGCGACTGCACGCCGCAGGTATTGGCGGAACTAGCGGCAGTGGCGGAACACGACGGGGTGGTTTCCGTCAAACTCTACATGGCTTACAAGGATGTGATGCAGGTTGGCGACGCTGACCTGCTTCGTGTTATGCAGATCTGTCGCGATCAGGGGATGCTGGTCTGTCTGCATTGCGAAAATGGTGAGCTGATTGCGGCTCTCGTTGCAGAAGCAAAATCGGCGGGACGGTTGGAACCGGCCCAACATGCCTTGACACGGCCGGAAGTTGTCGAGGCGGAAGCCGTGGCGCGGGCGGTGGCGATTGCCGAACTGTCCGGTTGCCCGATTTACATCGTTCATGTCAGCAGCGCCCGGGCGCTGTCGCTGATCCGGCAGGCGCAGCAGCAGGGGATGCCGGTGGCGGCGGAAACCTGTCCGCAGTATTTGGTTCTGGATGCGACGCGTTATGACACGCAGGATTTTTCAGCGGCAAAGTACGTCATGTCGCCGCCATTGCGCGAAAAACACAACCAGGAACCCCTCTGGCGGGGATTGCAGGATGGCGTAATCGCCTGTGTGGGATCGGACCATTGTTCATTCAACTTTGCAGGGCAGAAAGAAATCGGCCAGAGCGATTTTTCGCGGATTCCCAACGGGATTCCCGGCGTCGAAAATCGTTTCGGTCTGTTATATAGCTTTGGCGTGGCAACAGGAAGAATCAGTTTGTCACGATTTGTCGCCTGTGTATCGACGAGGCCGGCGAAACAATTTGGTTTGTTTCCGCGAAAAGGGATTCTGGCGGTTGGCAGCGATGCCGATATCGTGGTTTGGGACCCCCGCCAGCGCTGTCATATCACGGCGGCAGCGCAGGCACAGCGGGTTGACTACAACGCTTATGAAGGCATCGAACAGCAGGGCCGGGTGCGTGAAGTGTTTTTGCGGGGGCTGCATGCGGTGCAAGCGGGTCGGATCGCCACAGGACCGACCGGTCGCTATCTGATGCGAAAAAAACGGCAACAGGGGGAGGATGCGGCATGTACCAATTCACGATAAATGGGGTCGCCTATCAGGAAACGGAAGATGAGAACCTGCTGGAATATCTGCGGGAAACCTTGCGGCTGACTTCGGTGAAGAACGGCTGCGGCGAAGGGGCCTGCGGCGCCTGCATGGTGCTGGTCAACGGGCTGGCGATGCGCGCCTGCCTGCTGTCGCTTAGCCGATTGCAGGACAAGACGGTGATTACGGTCGAGGGGTTGTCTGAGCGTGAAAAGGCGGCTTATGCCTGGGCTTTTGCCGAAGCCGGCGCGGTGCAGTGCGGATTTTGCACGCCCGGGATGGTGATCAGTGCCAAGGGGCTGCTCGATCGTGACCCCGACCCTTCGGCGGCAAGGATCAAGGAAGCGCTGCGCGGCAACATCTGCCGCTGCACCGGCTATGTAAAGATCGAACAGGCGATCATGATGGCGGCGCAAGCCTTGCGTGAAGGATTGCCGGCACCGGCCGAAGCTGCAGCCGGCGTGGGGGCGCGGGCTGCCCGGATGGATGCTGCTGCGAAGACGCTCGGAACCGGTGAGTATGTCGACGACCTGAAAGTTCCCGGAATGCTGTATGCGGCAGTGCTCAGGACACCGGTGCCGAGGGCGCGGATTCTGTCGATTGACACTTCGGTTGCCGCTGGGCTGGCGGGAGTGGCAGCGGTGCTGACTGCGGCCGATATCCCCGGTCAGCAGAAATGGGGTCACCTGAAAAAGGATTGGCCGGCAATGATCGCCGAAGGAGAAGAAACCCGCTACATCGGCGACGCGCTGGCGATTGTCGCGGCCCGGACGAAAAAAATCGCCCAGGAGGCCGTTCGCTCGATCCGTCTGGAATATGAAGAATTGTCACCGTTGTTGTCGCCGCAGGAGTCGCTGGCCGATACAGCGCCGAAACTGCATCCGGACGGCAACGTGCTCAGCCGGGTCGCATTTGCCAGAGGCGACGCAAAACAAGCGCTTGAGAAGGCTGCACATGTCGTGACCCGCAGTTATCATACCCCGTTCACCGAGCATGCCTTTCTTGAACCGGAAAGCGCACTGGCGGTTCCCGGTTCTGACGGCAAGCTGACGGTCTATGTGGGCAGTCAGAGCGTGTTTGACGATCATCATGGAATTGCGGCGATTCTCGGCCTGCCGGGCGAGCAGGTGCGGGTGATCGGCAAGCTGGTCGGCGGAGCGTTCGGTGGCAAGGAAGATTTGTCGGTGCAGCATCATGCGGCGCTGTTGGCCCACAAGACCGGTCAGCCGGTGAAACTGACGCTGTCCCGCAAGGAAAGCATGCGGGTGCATCCGAAACGACACTCGATGGAAATAGAACTGACCACCGGCTGTGACGCGGACGGACAGCTGGTCGGCATGCGGGCGCGCATCGTCGCCGATACCGGGGCGTACGCATCGCTCGGCGGTCCGGTGGTGCAACGGGCCTGTACCCATGTTTCCGGGCCTTATCAGATTCCCAACGTCGAAATCAACGGCATGGCGGTATATACAAACAATCCGCCGGCCGGTGCATTCCGCGGTTTTGGCGTGCCACAGTCGGCGTTTGCCTGCGAGATGAACCTCAATCTGCTGGCAGACCTGGTTGGCATCAGCCCCTGGGAGATCCGCTTCCGCAATGCCATCGAACCGGGCGCGGTGATGGCTACCGGCCAGATTGCCGATGCCAGTACGGGAATCAAAGAAACCCTACTGGCGGTGAAACACGAATATGAAGCCGCACGCTTTGCAGGAATCGCCTGCGCGATGAAAAATACCGGTCTCGGGGTCGGGGTGCCGGATACCGGTCGCGCTGTTTTGCGGGTCGGAGCAGGGGCAGTCGAGATTCTGACAGGCGCCGCTTGCGTCGGTCAGGGACTGGCGACCGTGTTGCGTCAGATTGTCTGCGAGACGCTTGGCATTGGCCCTTCACAGGTGTTGATGCATGAACCGGACACTGATGTAACGCCGGATGCCGGCACGACGACCGCATCGCGGCAAACGATGTTCACCGGCGAGGCGGTGCGCCAGGCAGCGCTGTCTCTGGCCGAAGCGATGAAAACGAAACCTTTGTCTGAGCTTGCCGGTCAGGAATTCGCCGGACAATATCGCGGCGAGACTGATCCGCTGACTTCGGAAAAGCCGCACCCGGTCAACCATGTGGCATTCGGTTACGCGACCCAGGTCGTGATGCTGAACGACACCGGCTGGTTGCAAAAAGTGGTTGCCGCTCATGATGTGGGGCGAGCGATCAATCCGGCCACGATCGAAGGGCAGATCGAAGGGGCGATTGCCATGGGACTCGGCTATGCGCT
>CAZOJA010000067.1:0-2982 GCA_964579955.1 uncultured Veillonellaceae bacterium
CCCTGCTCACCGTCGAAACGCTTTACGCTCCATACCATCTGGTCAGCGGCGATTTCTTCGACTACGTATGGAACCAGGAACACAGCAAGTTTTCCGGTTTTGTCCTGGACGTATCCGGGCATGGGGTGACAAGTTCGTTGCAAGGCATCGCGGTCAGCTCCTATTTCCGCGACACGCTGCAGTCACCGATGCACCTGTCGGCAAAGTTGCAATGGATCAACAGACAGGTTCTCAAGTATTTTACTGAAGATACCTTCGCAGCCGCCATCTGTTTCGAGTTCGACTTTCGAAGCCATACGCTCAGTGTTGCGACGGCTGGCGTCTATGGATTCCTGACCCATTCGGCCGCCCTGCCGCCTGTTGTAAAAAGAGCCGGTTCCCTGATCGGCATTGCAGAGCACCCCGAGTATACCGAATGGTCTGTGCCGGTTCAGCCTGGCGAAACCTTCTATTTCATGAGCGACGGCATTTTTGAGCAAATCGAAGAACAGAGAGATCTGGCGCTGAATGATTTTAGCCGGGCGCTGGCAGCGCTCCGCGCTTTGACCGAAAAACCCGACCGGAAAGACGATTGCTCAGCGGTATGCATCCGAATCAACGGCCAGCCGTCCTTTCCCCTGCGACTGGACTTTTTCCGACCCGGTGAATATAGCCGCATCCGGTCGCGTTTGCATGACCTATTAAAACAAATGACCGGCATTCATGCCGGCCGGATCGACGTAGCGGTAGGCGAAGCGCTGAACAACGCAGCCCGTGAGTCGATGGACGTGGAAGTGAAGTTCAATCTTATCGGCAAATTCGTCGTCATCCGCGTTCGCGACGGCGGCAACGGTTTCAACGGCAACGCCCGGGTCGCGGCATTCTTGAACGCCGAACCGGAGCAGGGGTTTGATGCGGACCTATACGCGGAAGGCGGGCGGGGCATCAAGATCATGGCTTCCTGGATGGATCGGGTCGTTTATAACCGACAGGGCAATGAAGTGATGTTGGTGAAGAATATTTCCGTATCGCCATGAAACCCGCTTGAATTAAGCGCCAGACTCATTTTTATTGTTCCGCAATAATTGCCGCAGCAGGTCCTCTGCTGCGGCTTTTGCCAGCGCCGTCGCTTCAGCGTCGATCTGAAATTCCAACTCAAGGATATCGCCCTCCTTGGCGGCGTCGGGCAGAAAACTTCTTGGCCAGACAGCCTGTTCCGCTTCGTCGTCTCCCAACAGGAGCACAGCTTTGCCGTCTTCAAACCGGTCAATCACGGCTCTCATATGCACCACTTCTTTCTCTGCTTAGTGATCAGACCCCGATTATTGCTTGGAAATGGCATAGGTTTTTCCGTCGCTTGTGATTAATACGGTCCCGTCGGTATCGGTGCGGTATATTTTCATGTTGGCTCGTTTGTAACGCTCCATCGTGGAGGGATGCGGATGATGGTAGTCGTTGCCGGCGGCCAGGGAAATGACGACCGCTTCCGGGTTGACCGCCTTCAAAAACTCGGGGCTCGACGAGGAACTGCTGCCGTGATGCGCCGATTTCAATACATTGCTCTTCAACTCTTTGGCGTAGCTTTTCAGTATGACGGCTTCGGATTCTTTATCGACATCGCCGGTCAGCAGCATCGAGAATTGGTTGAAGGTCAACTTGGCCACGATCGAGCTGTTGTTCATGTTTTCGTCCACGAGCATCGATTTGTCCGGCGCAAAAAACCTCAGTTTTATCTCTTTGGAAATCACGATTTCACTGCCTGGAACGGCAATCTCGAACGGGATGCCCTTTTTGCTTACCCCGGTCAAATACTGTTTGTATAAAGAGGTGGTGGCTGTTTTGCCACTATCGTATATTTTTCCGATCTTGAAGTTGTCGAGAACGCCCGGCATGCCGCCGAGGTGGTCGGCATGCGGATGCGTGATGATGACTTTATCGATGGTTGTCAGATTCTCCTTCTTAAGCATGGCGACCAATTTATCGCGCTGCCCGATATCGCCGGTGTCAACGAGCACGCTTTGTCCGTCCGCCCGGATGAGTATCGCGTCGCCCTGACCAATGTCAAGCACCTTGATCGCAAGCCGTGCGTTTTGCAAATTCGGTGTCGCCTGTTTCGCCGATTTGGACGATTTCGCGGGGTCGTCGGTCAACACCACGAATGCCAGGATTACTATGCAAAGCAAGGCTATGGCGAGCAACCATTTTTTGTTCAAGTTATTTCCCCCTTGATCCTATTCAGTCTCTGTTCGCCCTCAACGCAAATCTCCTCCACTTTCCAGGCCAACAACACTTCTGTCCCGTCATGGTTGTAGGTCATCTTGTCGGCGATACTCAGCATCAACGGAATACCCCGCCCCATCGACGCATCTTCGCCGAAGGCGAACAGTGATTCCGGATTGGCCCGCAGTCGTCTTAGCACGGCGTTGCCGGCAAAACCGATCCTTGATGTCCGGACTCGCACCACAAAACGGCCGCCGAAGCGGTTGAACTTGAGCTCGGCCCTTTGGTTGCGGGCCTTGCCGTCCCGGCATTCCAACGCATTCGCGACCGCTTCGTTGACCGCCACTTCCGGCATGGAGTGCGGCTTGCCGGTTGCTTCGGCAATTGCTCTTGCCAGTTCCCCTTTCAAGCGGCGATAGTCTTCGTAACCGTTCAGCACCAAACTTTTAGGCCACTGCTCTCCCTGCAGCGCCACCGGCAGCGACCGTACCTCAATGCAGACGGCGGTCGCATCATCACGCCCCGGCTCTTGCATCTCTTCCGTCGTCCATTCGTCAAAACCAAAGCAGGCTTGCAGCCAGTCCTGCTCCGACGGCGACACCCGGTCCAGCAGCTTTCGTTCCATGCCATCGGTCACAAAACAGAGTCGGTCGCCGGCAGCCAGCGGCAAGACCTGAACCGGATACTCCTGTTCGGCGTCGATCCCCAAGTACAGACCAGGGGCCTGCACCATCCCGTGCGCGCCCTCCATGCAAGTCCAGAACCGGGTGATTCCTGCACCGG
>CAZOJA010000067.1:3082-4532 GCA_964579955.1 uncultured Veillonellaceae bacterium
TTGCCGGCCTGGTCCCGAACCGCTTTGCCGCGGCTGCGGATCCATTTGTACTCGCCGTTTTGACAGCGGATCCGAAACGCTTCGTCGAACACCGCTGACTCTCCCGTCAAATGCTTGCGCCGGGCCTCTTGCAGCCGTCCGGCGTCAGCCGGATGGTAACGCTGCCGCCATTGTTCGTCAGGCCAATCGGCGTTTTGTGTTGGAAAGCCGAGCATTTCCATGCAGCGGGCAGATAGGATAAAACGTCCCGAGGGAACGTCCCATTCCCAGATTCCGTCATTCAAGTCTTCCATCACCTGTTGCCAACGCATTTGCTGTTGCCGCTCCTGCCGTGTATGGCGGATCGCAAGGCCGGTGAAAAGAACGAGCAGCAGGCTGACGACGCCCGCCGCAGCCAGATAAGCATTGCGCCGCTCTCGGAATGGCGCCAGTGCCGCATCGACATCATAACCGACCTGGACGATCAGCGGATACTCCGGCATCGCCCGATAACTGAAATAGCGAGGGATGCCAAACGTGCGCCCCGGCGTGAAATAGCGTCCTACCGGCGCTTGCGGCAGCATTTCGCTGAACAGGTAGCCGCGGTCCAGTTTTACGCCGACTTCGGTTATCTCCCTGCTGGAACTCGCCCGGATAATCCTGTCGGTGCCAATCACCCGGATCAGTTGCCCCGGTTGCAGCTTCATGTCGTGATAGAACCGACTGAAATAGCCGGAATCAATCGCCATCACGATCACGCCTTGCCTGCCGTCGAGCCCTCTAAGCTTTCGGCTGAGCGCAACAACCGGCGAGCCGGTGACACGCCCTGAAAACGGTTCGCTGATATACAGCCGGTCCTGGCTACCCGGTTGTTGATGAACCGAAAAATAGGCACGATCGCCAAAACCTACGTCCGGCGGATTGCTGCGGGCCGAGGCGACCACACTTCCCCGCCCGTCCAGAATCAGGACCTGATTCAGCAGCGGATTCTGGATCACTTTTTCAAAGTAAGCCTGCACCGCCGGTGAAACCCCGTTCCGTTCATATTCAGTCCGCAGTAGTTGCATGTCTTCGTCCAGAGAATACAAAGAACGCCGAACATGTTCTTCCAGCCCGCGAGCCAGTTGGTCGTTGATTTGTTCGATCCGCCAAACCGACTGTTCCCGGGCATTTTGCACCATATAAAGCAAAAAGAGCCACGTCACGCAAAGCAACAAGGCGCAATAGCCGATATGCCAACCATAATGCCTCAGTTCCCTGATGCCTGAGCCACGCATTGATTCCCGCCTCCCCGGCCAGTCATAGTCCCGCCGCTCTGTGCCACAGGCGCTGTTCGGTCTGGCATCATCAGTCATCTTGTTCTTTCTACATCTATTATATTCTTATATTTTTCTACCTTATTTCGCAAAATCCTGTCTAAGATACAGACTCCTGGCAAGCGATATTTTGTCGCAGCTGCAGTGCAAAAGGG
>CAZOJA010000067.1:4632-10545 GCA_964579955.1 uncultured Veillonellaceae bacterium
CTATTTCATCAACGAGTCGACGATTTGTCGCGCCTGCTCCGGATCAATCCGTTCGATCCGGGTCACTTCATACCAGACAGTGCTTTGGGTTGCTTTAGGTCCTTTCAGCGAGAGCGTTTTTACCAGCCCTATGCCTGGCGCGAAGTAACTCCGCTCAATGCCTGTGCCGCCGGCATAAATGTCGTATTCGACCATGATGCAGCCTTCAAAGGTTCCGGCCGCGGTTTCCACAGTCAGGTTTGTTTGCATGACTTCGCGGCGGTGGCCCCAGGGGGCTTTCCAGGCAGAGCCGACATCTAGCACCGTAGGCAACCAGAAGAATCTCTCATGCTTTCGGCTGCTAACCAGCGGCATTTTGTCAATTCCCGCCTCGGTCTTGAAATATTTCCAGACGGTACGGTCCTTAGACGCATCGATTGGCGGCTGCTTGAATTCATAATAAGTCAGGGTCTCTTCCGCGTAGCTCGACAGCGCATCTCCACCTAACCGGGCCGTGACCAGCGAACCGTCGAACCGGGTTCCATCACTGCCGAGAATCCCTTTGTGAAAAATACGCAGCCCTGGCTGGGGCACAAAGGTTTCGGCTTGCACCGGATCGGCCGCGGCCACCGAAAAACCGCATGTGGCAATCAATAACAAGGTAACCCACACGACGCCCTTTTTTAATGAGTTCATCTCGCACCTCCTTGAATTTGCCGAATCAGCCCAGGAATCGCGCTTCGTCGAACGGCAACGGGTCACTGCCGATGTATTTCTGCATGATCTTATACGTGGTCCAGCCGCCGGCGATTATCGAAGCGATGGTAAGCAGCAATGCCAGCAAGGCTGTGCCTTTGCCGCTGCCTTTGTCCGAGTCCTCGCTCTTGCTTGACCCTTCGCCACCTGAATCGCTACCCGAATCAGCGCTCTCTGACGTACTCGCCGCATTGCTTTCGGTTTTCGACTTGCTGCTGGAGAACACACTAAACAGCTTACCGATGGCCTCCCCGATGGCACTGAGATCCTTATCAAGCGAGGCAGTGGAAGAAAAGGTGTTCCAGCCAGCAAAGCCGAGGTTCTTCAGACTGCGTTCACGACCCCAGCGTCGCCAGCTTTCGATGGCAATAATCAAACTGGAGCCGATCAGTGCCGGCAGGGCGAGAACCGCCACCCAACTCATCCAATACTCAAAAAACTCGACCTTGACTTTCAGATACAGGGCCAAGGGAATGCCGACAACCAAAGTGTAAATCAACGCGAAGCCCATTGCGCTTTGTATCGCTCCACACCAGGCGACCACCCTGATCCAGCCGCCGACGGCCTTGGATTCCAGCCAGATCTTCCCGGCGATACGGGCATTCCAATATGCAACCCCCAGCCCGATTGCCACGATAAGCAGCGTAAGCAAAATCATAACCGCCATAATTTCACCTCATTTTTCTTGTAATGAGTGAAAACAATCTTTCCGATCAGAGCAGCCAGCGGGGATTCACCTCGTCGTATTTAGCAGGAATAACCATTTTACCCGTCTTGTCAATAAAACCGTACTTACCCTTGATTGTAACGACCGACATTCCGTTGGAAAAAGGTTCTGCATCGTCAAATTGGGCTGGAATCACCAACTTGCCCGTCTGGTCGATAAAACCGAACTTATCGGCGATGTTCACCTTGGCCAGGCCTTCAGAAAAATATCCGGCATAATAGCCGGCTTGTGCCGGCAACACGATCTTGCCGGTCTTGTCGATAAATGCATACTGATTTTTGGTATAATGGACGCAAACTATTGCTAAGCCTTCAGAAAAACGCATGGCCATAAGATACTGCGCCGGAATGGCAATAGCACCGGTCTTGTCAATGTAACGATATTTGCCCAAACTGCCGGCAACGGCCAGTCCCTCAGAAAAGTCCAATCCGTCATTGTACTGCGCCGGAATGACGAGCTTGCCGCTCTTGTCGATAAAACCTATTTTGCCGGCAATTCTCACCCGCGCCAGACCCTCGGAAAAGGAGTTGGCATCGTCAAACTGGGCTGGTATGACTAATGCGCCGGCTTTATTAAGATAACCGTATTTCCCGTCTGTTTTCACCTTGGCCAATCCGTCGGAAAACGGCGCTGCTTCTTCATATTGCGCCGGGATGGTCAATTCGCCGCGCTTGTTGATAAAGCCAAACTTGCCGTTCACTTTCACCTGCGCCAACCCTTCGATGAAGTCCCAAGCCCTGTCAAATTGCGGCAGAATGACTACCGTACCATCTTTATCGATAAAACCGAATTTGTTGTAGAGCAGCACTTTGCCAAGCCCTTCCGAAAACTTCCATGCTCGGCTGTATTTTGCCGGAATCACCAACTCGCCGTTTTTATCGATATAGCCAAATTTTCCGTCAACCTTGACTGCAGCGAACGGCTCGCCTGATGCCGACGCGATCGAAGCCGCGAGATCCGAACCGCCCAAACCCATCATCGCCAGACAAACAAGCAAAATCAACGTTTTCCGCCATTTTTTCACTGCCCACACCATCATCGCTTTCATCCCCCCTGTCGTGTTTTTCAGTTCGCCACAAAAACAAGAAGTTCTCTTTGATCTATTTTTCACATTCGTCATATAATCAGGATTTCCTCTACATTTTCCGTAAGCAAAAAACATTTGACAAAACGAACGCCAGATGAAAAAAACACCCGCCGCGCCATGCGTGACAGAGGGCGTGACAGAGGGCGTGACAGAGGGCTTGTCATGATTATTTCTCCGCTTGCGTCGGTTGGTTTTCTTTATCTCACTCGCCCTTTTTCTCGAAGGGCTAAGTACAGTAAAATGAATAGTAGGTCAATAGATTTGTTCAGAACCACAACTGGAGGGCAATACAATGAAAACAAGACTGACCAACCTATTGCACATCGAGCATCCGATCCTGCAGGGGGGAATGGCCTGGGTATCGGAATCCCGGCTGGCGGCAGCCGTCTCCAACGCCGGCGGGGCAGGCATCATCGGCTCCGGCGGGCGATCGGCAGAGTGGGTTCGGGATGAAATTCGAACCGCCAAGACCCTGACCAGCAAGCCGTTTGGCGTCAACATCGTGATGCTGGATCGCCTAAAAGACGAAATCGTCGACCTGGTCTGTGAGGAAAAGGTCGCTTTTGTCACGATGGGCGCAGGCAATCCTTTGCCCTACATGGACAAACTCCGGCTGGCCGGCATCAAAGTGCTGCCTGTCGTGCCCAGTGTCAAGCTGGCCAAACGGGTCGAAACCGCCGGCGCGGACGCCGTAATTATCGAGGGAATGGAATGCGGCGGCCACATTGGCACCCTGACCACCATGGCCCTGCTTAGCAATGTCATCCCGGAAGTATCGATTCCCGTGATTGCCGCCGGCGGCATTGTCGACGGTCGGGGCGTGGCAGCGGCGCTGCTGATGGGCGCCGACGGCGTACAACTTGGCTCGCGATTTTTACTGGCAACGGAATGCGCCCTGCATGCCAACGCCAAAGCGCGTATCATCCGCGCCGTCGATACCGACAGCGTTGTCACCGGCTATTCGCGGAATCATGGCGTGCGGGGACTGCGCAACCGGTTTGCCGAAAAATTTCTGGCGATGGAAAAAAGCGGCGCCCCGGACGAGGAACTGAACAATTTCGCGACAGGCACCAACCGGGTCGCAGCGATCGATGGCGATGTGGAAGACGGTTTCGTGTTGGTGGGACAGAGTCTTACGAGGCTCACTGAAATCATGCCGGCGGACGAGATTATCAGACGTATCATGGCAGAAACGATTGAAAAATTGAATGCGGCGCCCAGCCTGACCAAATAAGGCGCGTTGTTTACCCTTTTATGATGTTTACCCTTTAATTTTGATGCATAGTGCACAACAGTCGTCGTGACGATCCGGATGATGCGACAAGTCTCTGAGCAGCGCCACGGTACGGTCAAAGTCTTGCGGGGCGATTTCATGCTCCGGCGGCAGTTGTTCGGAAAGGCCGTCCGTCATAAAGTAAAACGCATCCTGCTCCGCCAGGGGAACCGTCCATTGTTCAAACTCGGGAGTACAAGTGATTCCAATCAAGGACCCCGGCTTGCAGACGATTTTGGGCAAGGAAGCAGAGGCTGCGAGAAACGCGTAAATCCCTGCCGTCGAAAACGACAGGGATTTACGCGCAAAATCGAACTCAAAGCAAACTGCTGCCGCAAAAGTGTCATCTGTAAAAAATGGCAACACCTTCTGATTCACCCAGTTAAGGCGAGAGACCAGATTGACGGGAGCCTCCATGATTTCCCTGAAAAAGGAATTCACAACCTGTCCTTGCAGTGAGCTTGCCACGCCATGACCCGAAACATCGATCACGAAACCGTAAAACTTAGTGTGATCCTGATTCCAGGCAAAATTGAAATAGTCGCCGCTCACCTGATGGAACGGCTCAAATATTGTCTCCAGAGATATCAGCTCATCATCAAACCCGTGCGGCAACAGGCTTTTTTGTACTTCGGCAGCCAGCATCACATCCTGCTGGATTTGATACTGTAGCTGACGTTCCGCCGCAAGGTCGCGATTCACAAAAACAAAGGCTTTCTTGCCGGAAAAGTTTATGACACTCGCGGCCTGTTCCGCTTCAACCAACCGGCCGTCCCTTCGCTTCAGCCGGACAATCGCCGGCGACAACTCGTCGTCAGCCAATAATCGTTCATAGTTGATGTCCCTTTCGGCTTTTGTTTGAAACAGCACCTCATCATAACTAAGCAAAGCAAGGTCGCCTTGTTGATAACCCAGGATAGAGAGCCACTTGGGGTTCGCAACCAGAATTCTCCTGGTTTCAATATCCACCAGGGCAATCGCATCAGATGACTGCTGCATGATTGCGCGATAGCGTTCTTCACTTTCCCGGACCGCTTCTTCGGAGCGTTTGCTGATATACCGACTGCGCAACAAAAAGGCAATCCAACCTAACAGCAGCAGCACGAAAAAAATCGCCCGGCTGATTTCATTCTTATACTCTTCCCAGACCGTTTTTTGCCGGAATTCCACGCGACTGTTCTCTGGCAGCGACCGTTCGTCCAGGTTCCAGCGATTTAACGCTCGCCAGTCAAAGACTTTTTCCGTCAGCTCTGAAACGTCCGCTGAAATCATTCCCTGCGGTTTTCCCGCAAACAGCGACACTCCGATTTCCGCCGCTTGAGCGCCCATCGCGGTGAAACTGATGAGCTGTCCTCCGACCGCACCGGTTCCCATATGCGTTTGCAAGGTGCCGTACAAGGGAACATTCGCGGTTTGGGCAATCCGGCGCAGAATCTGCGCTGGAATGAACACATTGCCCCGGACATCCCGATGAAAGTTGATAAACTGAATTGCCGACTGCGGTTCCAACGATTGCACGGTGTGCAGCAACTGATCGAGCGGCAGGTCGTTCAGCCAAACAAATTCCAGCTTCGTCTTGCGTGCGGCCAATTCTGTTTTATATTGGGACGTCACTTTTTGCTCGTCTTCCGAAGCGCCCAAAATCAAATAGATCTTCCGCGTATTCGGCTGCACCTGAACAATTGTGTCAATGGCTTGATTAATGTCAAATGGCGCGACCACCCCAGTGTACAAAAACGGAAATGTTGCCGTTTTTTCCCGGTCGAAAGCATAGGCGGTATAAATGGCAGGAACGCCGGGAAACGCCAGTGTTCCATGTTTCGCCATATACTCATTCGTGGATAATCCATGCAGTACAATCAGGTCCGGCTGATTCCGACGATATTTCTGCTGCAGGAATTCAGCCAGATAGGTCATGTAGGACGGGTCAGACAAGAACCGGGTCGTTTCCAGATACTCATAATAATAAAGAATGCGATAGCGATCGGTATGCTGATTCGCCACGCCATGGAATCCGTCGATCATCATTTTCGTATAGGGATAATCTGGCCCGTCGGCAAAAATGAACAAGACCTTCTTTTCCTGTACCGC
>CAZOJA010000068.1:0-10533 GCA_964579955.1 uncultured Veillonellaceae bacterium
CTTTGTTCAGTTTTCAAGGAACCCCGTCTCACGACGCTTTTATATATTAGCACGCCGGATATGCCTTGTCAAGCAACGACCCATCACAAATTCAAAAGCGGCTTAAACCCTGTTAATTCAAGGCATTCAACGATTTTCAGCATCCACTTTCCTACTGAATAAGGAAAAATTAAATCTGGTTTCCGCTTTTTTTGCGGTGACTTTTCCCCAGCATGAACCGGAACAGCCGCCCGGCAGGTGCAGAGAAATGAATGAAGCTGCCCTTTGCGGGCAGCTTCTGAATAGACATTTTCGGCAAACACTGATCGCCTCGTACCGTACGCAAGCGATTTATCCTTCGTTGGAATCGCGATGCCGCATGTGGGGAAACAAAATCACATCGCGGATGGAATAGCTGTCGGTCAAAAACATCGCCAAGCGATCGATGCCGATGCCCAGTCCACCGGTCGGCGGCATCCCATACTCCAGCGCCGTAACAAAATCCTCATCCATCATGTGCGCTTCTGCGTCACCGGATTCACGCTGCGCGACCTGCGCCAGGAAGCGTTCTTTCTGATCCATCGGATCATTCAGTTCGGAGAAACCGTTGGCAATCTCACGACTAAAGATGAATCCTTCAAACCTGTCGGTAAATTCGGGATCATCTTGACAACGTTTAGCCAGTGGCGAAATTTCGGTCGGATAGCGGGTAATGAAGGTAGGTTGCACCAAGTGCTCTTCTGCCTTGGCTTCAAAGAAAGCATTTAAAATGCCGCCAATGCCATGGCCAGGTTCGTAGTGAACCCCATGGTCATCGGCTGCCTTGCGGGCTTCCGCCAATGTCTTGATTGCCGCAAAATCGACACCGGCAAACTGCTTTACGGCGTCGGTCATGGTAATACGTCGCCAGGGCGGAGTCAGGTCGATCGCCTGCCCCTGATAACTGATCTGGGTAGTTCCCAGCACTTCCTGCGCCACGGCGGCAATGACTTCTTCAGTGAGTTTCATCACGGTTTCATAGTCGCCATAGGCCTGATACAGTTCCAACAGGGTAAACTCGGGGTTATGCTTGATTGAGATCCCTTCGTTGCGGAATACGCGATTCAGTTCGTAAATTTTTTCAAAGCCGCCGACAATCAGGCGTTTCAAGTACAGTTCCGGCGCAATCCGCAAATAGAGTTTCATATCGAGCGCATTGTGGTGCGTAATGAACGGCTTGGCGGCCGCTCCGCCGGCAATCGCGTGCATCATCGGCGTTTCCACTTCCAAAAAGCCCCGCTCATCCAAAGCACGGCGCAAAGCCTGAATCATTTTGCACCGCACCAAAAAGGCCCGTTGCACGTCCGGATTGACGATCAAATCTAGATACCGCTGTCGATAGCGGATTTCAACATCTTTAAGACCATGCCATTTCTCAGGCAGCGGCCTGAGTGACTTGGTCAGGAACGAAACCGATGCGACCTTGATACTGACCTCGCCGGTGCGGGTGCGAAACACTTCACCCTCTGCGCCGATGATATCGCCCAGGTCAAACTGGTGCACCACGTCGTAAGCATCTTCACCCAGGATATCCTGGCGCAGATAGAGCTGGATCTGACCGCTCATGTCGCGCAGATTGGCAAATCCGGCTTTGCCGTGACCGCGAATGGCCATAATACGACCGGCGACCCGGACGGTTTTCCCTTCCAGGTCGGCAAATTGATCCGTCACTTGTTGTGCATGGTGAGTCGGTTCATAATGGCGGCCAAACGGCTCGATCCCTTTGTCGATGATCGCCGCCAGCTTATCCCGCCGGGCTTGCATCAATTCGTTCAGTTCTTCACCGGCTTGACCGGGAACCTGATTCATTTCTTCTGTCATCAATAAGACTCCTTGCCGCAATCAGTTCAATTCGATATTGACGATCTTAAATTTCATTCTGCCGGCCGGCGCAACGACTTCAACCGTCTGGCCGATCTTTTGCCCGAGCACCGCGCTGCCGACCGGAGACTCATTGGAAATTTTGGCTTCATTCGGGTCCGCCTCAGCCGAACCGACGATGGTGTAAACCATCTCACGGCCGTTTTGCGCGGCTTTTCCCTTGCCTTCCTTCACTTCTTTCAAAGTCACGGTGCAACCCAGACCTACCGTGCCGGTATCTGTATCACAGCTTTCGATCAACTTGGCGCTGCGCAGCATTTTTTCCAGCGCCTGCAGTTCCCCTTCAATAAAGGCCTGTTCGTTTTTCGCATCTTCATATTCAGCATTTTCGCTGATATCACCGAACTCAATCGCCTGTTTGATTCTCTCGGCAACTTCCTGACGCCGGACCGATTTGAGATGTTCGAGTTTTTGTTCCAGTTTCTTTAATCCGTCGGTAGTCAGGATTGTTTCTTTTTCAGCCATCACGCAGTCTCCTTTACGTCTCGGTCTTGTCTTCGAATACACCGGCGCGAACACTTCTATATAATATGTATGGCAAGAAGGCAGCAAGCATAACCGCTACTTTTCTTCAACAATTATAGGCACAATCAGCCGGTTTGTCAATTTTATCCCGCTCATCCCGCTGCAACAGGACCCGGTACAATTCTTCGGGGCTGACCAGTCGGCAATCCTGACCGGCAAAAAAAACGGGTTCGACCTGGCGCCACAGCTTCACCAGCAGTTCACTGCAAACCAGCGTCTCTGCAGCGGACCGGGGCAACATCGCCAGCAGAGCCCGGCCGGCCCATCCCCCAAGCAGTTCTTTGATTCCTATGGCCAGGCAGGTCGCGTAACCGTAGCCAATGGCGGAACGTTGCCATTGATGCGCCTGCGCCAGCATAGCCGCATAAGAATCATCGCTGACGCTAAAGCTGATTTGTTTGCTTTTGTGCCAGTCGGCGTATTTGTTGCCGCGTTCCAGCAAAAAACCTCTGCCGGCCTGCGACTCGACCAACAGGTCGGCCTCCTCAAACCAAAATGCCACATGCGACCACTCGGACCGTGTAGCAACCGTCACCAGGCGGTCCAACCAAGTCTCTCCGGTGGCAAAAACGAAGCTCACTCGCTTCATTGCCACGGTTCCAGCGGAAAGCGGCGGAGAATCTTTTTGCACAAGTCGGTGCCAAGCGGCGAATCATCATGGGCCATGCCTTTCTTGAGCCCTTGCAAGGCGCGCAGCCCCGGTTCGCTTGTCAAGCCGAGTTCGCCGGTCAGACGCGACATCACCGCGCGACGGGCCTTGTCCAGGGAAAAGCCCGTCGTATCATTCTGCTTGATTTGGTCACTCAGTTCCTGAAACATATAAAACTGGGCCAAATGAGTCATCGGGTTGCCACAGGCCCCAGCCTGGGTCTGCCCCAGTACTTCCGGCAAAGCAAACCGCATACTCTTCTCCACCGACCAGGTCAGTTCTTCCGTCTCCCGGCGCATCGCTTCCTGCAAGGTCCTGGCCGTGCACAGACCGTACGTCCGCAATGAACGGATCATCGCGTGCTCAATCGTATGCGCCGTTTCCTGGCTGACCAGCCCCTTGAGATTTGCTGCGATCTGCACCGGCGCATTGTGTTCGATATCGTTGCCATAGATCGTGACCGGAATGTCAGCCAAACTGCGGAATTCGGTAAAGCCGCCCTGCGGCAGCCAACCCGCGCCGGACACAACCGGATATTCGCCACGCATGGATTTGAAATCAAGCGCTTCCAGTCCATCGACATGCAATGCCGTATGCACGAACTGCAATTTGCTCCAGCGCGCATGAACGACGCCTTCCAATACCAACGCGACAATCGCCATCGGTTCCGAACCAGTTGCTGCGACGCTCGCCGGAATCGGAACCTGTCGCCGGACATCGGCCACCTTCGCCAGCACGCCGACGCGATAGAGCGTGCCGTCCTGCGGCGTCAGCGGACATACGAAAACTTCCCGGCCCGGCTCAAGCCCTGCTGTACCCCCTCGGTCAACAAAGCCGCCGACCGCCCGACCACCGCCCGGCCTGGGCAATACGCCATTTACCACGGGAATTAGCAGCGTTGACAAGCCAGTTCTCCTTTCAGGTACTCACTGAGAATCATTTCAAAATCGGCTCTTGACATTGCCTGGTTGAACCGGGTCCGCAATTCGGCCGACTTGGGATAGCCTTTGACATAGCTTGCGGCATGCCGCCGCATTTCACGGATCGCAATGTGGCTTCCCTTCAGTTCGATCAGCATATCAAGATGTCGCATCAAAGTCTGCGATTTTTCGGCCAAGGTCGGGCCGGCAGGCAATTCGCCCCGTTCCAGCCAGGCGGCGATTTGCCGGAAGATCCATACGTTGCCGCACGCCGCCCGGCCAACCATCACTGCATCGCACCCGGTCTCGCCGAGCATTCGCTGCGCGTCCTGCACGGTTCGGACATCGCCGTTGCCGATCACCGGAACCCGCACCGCCTGTTTCACCTGCCGGATCAACGACCAGTCCGCCGTTCCGCTGTAAAACTGTTCCCTGGTCCGCGCATGCACCGCAATCGCGCTGACCCCTGACTGTTCAAGGGCCTTTGCCACTTCCACCACATTGATGCTGGCCGCGTCCCAACCCGTGCGAATTTTTACCGTTACCGGTATATCGACAGCTTGCACCATCGCCTTTAGTATTGCCGCAGCCTTTCCCACTGAACGCAACAAGGCTGATCCTTCCCCGTTCTTGACGATCTTGTGGGTAGGACAGCCCATGTTAAAATCGATGATATCCGCTCCGGCCGCCGCAACGCGTCGCGCTGCTTCCGCCAATTCCTCCGGCACGGAACCGAACAGCTGAATCGCCGTCGGCCGTTCGCGCGGATCAATCTTGATCAGTTCACGCGTCCGGCAGTTTTCGTACAACAGTCCCTTGGCGCTGACCATTTCCGACACGACCAGACCGCAGCCCATTTCTTTGGCCAGCAGACGAAATGCCAGATCCGTCACCCCGGCCATCGGAGCCAGAACCGTTGGCTGCTTGATAGGAACCTTACCGATTGCGTTCATGGATAATCCGCAGTCCCTCCAGTGTGATAAAGGGCTCGACGATATCGATCGTGCGGGATTGCTGAGCAATCAGGTTGGCTAGGCCACCGGTGGCGATGACTTTGGCCTCTGCTTCGAGTTCCGCTTTCATCCGGCGGACGATCTCATCGACCTGACCGACAAAACCGAGGATAATGCCGGCCTGCATGCTGGAAACGGTATTGCGGCAAATGACCGACTTGGGCATCACCAGCTCGATTCGCGGCAGCTTGGCCGCCCGCTGGAACAGCGCTTCCGTCGAAATACCAATCCCCGGTGCGATGGCGCCGCCCAGATAGTCGCCATTTTGTGCGATGGCGCAGAATGTGGTGGCTGTGCCAAAGTCGACGATCACCAGCGGACCGCCGTATTTTTCGTATGCCCCGATCGCGTTGACGATCCGGTCGGCGCCGACTTCACGGGGGTTTTCATAATGTATGCGAATGCCTGTCTTGATCCCCGGCCCGACAACCAGCGGTTCGCCGCCGAAATAGCGCACGCACATCCGCTGAAACGGCACGATCAGGGGCGGCACAACGGAAGAGATGATCACCGAAGTAATCTGTTTCATATCCATCTTGCCATGTTGGAACAGATTGTAGATCAACATGCCATATTCGTCTGAAGTGCGCTGACGGTCGGTCGAAATCCGCCAGTGACAAAGCAGCTCCTTCTCGCGATATATGCCGAGCACAATATTCGTATTGCCAATATCCACGACCAGCAGCATCAAAAACCTCTCCCTTGTTCAAATAGTATCCCAGCGCCTTGAAAACGCCGTCAAATTATTCGGTTGCCGGCCGGATCGACACGTCGCCGGCGAGCACCCGTTCCACTCCGGTTGCCGTCTCGACCAGCAACGCGCCGTCCGCATCGATATCCAGCGCTTTGCCGTTGAACGAGGATTCCGAACCGATTACGGTCACCAGGCGGCCCAAGGTAATCGATTCCTGACGCCAGGCATCCAGCACCACTGCAAATCCCTGTTTTTTGACCGACAAATAGAGTTCTTCCAGCCGGTTCAGGATTTGCACAAACAAATCCAGCCTGGACACCGGCGAACCGGTTTCGATCTGCAACGAAGTTGCCACCGACTTAAGCTCGGGCGGAATGTCCGCCTCAGTGATATTCACATTGACGCCCATGCCGATCACGATGTGATTGATCGCATCCATCTCCGCACTCATTTCCGTCAGGATGCCGACCAATTTTTTCCCATTGTACAGGATGTCGTTCGGCCACTTGATTCCGCTCGCCAGTCCGGTACAGTCACGGATCGCCCGGTTGATCGCCACCGCAGCCATCAAGGTGCATTTGGGCGCTTCCTGGGGCGGAAACGGCGGACGCAGGATCAAAGAAAACCAAATCCCCTTGGTAAACGGCGAAAACCAGACACGGGACAATCTGCCGCGACCGCCCAGCTGGGCTTCGGTGATCACCAGCGTTCCCTCAGGACATCCGTCCACTGCCCGTTTTTTTGCCTCGTCATTGGTCGAGCCGATTTGCGAATAATAGATGATCTCTTTGCCCAGCACGCCGGTTTGCAAACGAGAACGGACTTCTTCCGGCCGCAGCAAGTCCGGCAACGATACCAGCCGATGCCCTTGACTGACGGTCGATTCAATCTCGTAGCCTTCCTGACGCAGTTTTTGAATCTGCTTGCTGATCGCGGTCCGGGAAACACTGAGCTGACGGCCCAGCTCTTCGCCGGAAACAAAGCAACCGAGCCGGCTGCGAAGCAGTTCCAGAATCTTGTTTCGGATCATCGGCGCCTCTTTCCCTGATGCCTGTTTCACATCGGGTTATTTTATTTCTCCGTGCTTTTCTTCGTTTTTCATTTCCATGATCCGGTTCGCATCATCCAGGAACGCGACGCGGGGTTTCCACTCTTTCGCTTCGCGTTCGTCAAGCATTACATAAGTAATGATGATGACTTTATCGCCTGGTTGAACCAACCTGGCCGCGGCGCCGTTCAGGCAAATCACGCCGGAGCCGCGCGGGCCCGGGATCGCGTACGTTTCTAGTCTGGCGCCGTTATTGATGTCGACAACCTGGACCTTTTCATTAATCATGATATCAGCCGCATCCATCAGATCTTCGTCAATCGTGATGCTGCCGACATAATTCAGGCAAGCCTCCGTCACCGTGGCCCGATGCAGTTTGGATTTGAACAAAGTGCGAAACATCTTATTTTCCCTCCCAGAGCATATTGTCAATCAGGCGAGTCTTGCCAAATTTTACAGCCAGCGCCAACAGCGCCCGACTTTCAACCCGGTCCAACGCTTCCATCGTCAAAGGATCGACCAGCGACACATAATCAATCTCTGCCAGCGGTTCCTGGCTGATCAAGTCGCGGACCGTCGAGACAATCAGGGAGCTGTCGCGCTCGCCCGTCGCGAGCAACGCAGCCGCCCGTTCGAGCGACCGCGACAAAACCAATGCAGCCTGCCGCTGTTTGGAATCAAGATATTTGTTGCGCGATGACATGGCCAATCCGTCGGATTCCCGGACAATCGGCACCGCAATGATTTTGACGTTCATGTTCAGATCTTCCGTCATGCGGCGAATCACAGCGACCTGCTGCGCATCCTTCTGGCCGAAATACGCGACATCCGCTTCCGCAATATTGAACAGTTTGGTCACGACAGTCGCCACGCCGCGAAAATGGCCGGGCCGCGAAGCCCCGCACAAACTGGCCGTAATTTTCTCCACGTCGACGAACGTCAGCGTCTTGCCGTTTCCGGCCGGATACATTTCATCCACCGCAGGGGCAAACAACACATCAATTCCCGTGCTCTCGGCCAATTCACAATCCCGGGCCAAATCGCGCGGATAATCGGCATAATCCTCCTGCGGACCAAATTGCAGCGGATTGACGAACAACGTGGCAATCACAAGACCCTGTTCCTGTCTGGCTCTGCGCATCAGGGTCAGATGCCCTTCGTGCAGGTAGCCCATCGTCGGAACCAAACCGACGGTTTTCCCCTGCCGTTTCGCGTCGCGGACCACTTGCTTCAATTGCTCAATTTGCTTGATAACCTGCATCAACAACACCTCATCATTCGTTCCAAAAAAAACAACGCCTTCCCACAAACAGGAAGGCGCATTTCATCCGTCAGTACTTGCGTCCCCCGTCTCGGTCACCATGGATCCAAGCGGTGTCGGGAATACCGTATCGTTTTGTTCGGAACATTTCGTGCAGCTCACAAAGGATGCCGCCTTATTATTGCGAGTTTATGGTAGCATTTCGTCCGGCAACAGTCAAGCGGTTCAGCAAGAAACTTGCTGTTTCGCGGCGACTTTGGCCAAAAACGCGTCCATATTACCGACGAGAAACCGTTCATGCCGGCAAGTGCCGACGATTTCGCGCGAGTCTGACGCCGTGACCGAAAACACCATTCTTTTGCCGGCGACTTCCACCAGTTCGGCTTTGGCCGTGACAACCATCCCGACAGGCGTCGCCGCCAGATGGCTCATTTCAATTTTTGTGCCGACACTGCCTTCCCCCGGCAACAGACAGGGACGGATTGCATCGATCGCCGCCTGCTCCATCAGCGCTACCAGCAGCGGAGTGGCAAACACCCTCGCGCCGGCATTGCCGAAAACTTCTGCCGTATTACTGTCGGAAACCATGACTTCCGCATGTCCGAGCAATCCCGCTTTTAATCCTTCAGGCATTACCACCACTCGCTTCCGGAACGTTATATACGACTTTCGGACCGGGTTCGGCGTCAGGGACCGGAATCGCCGGCAACGACGGAGGGGTCGTTTCGTCCTGATCCGGTTCGGTCGGCCGTTCGGTGATCTGTCCGTCTTTCATCAACTGTTCCAGTTCATACGCTTCCAAGGTTTCTTTTTCAATCAAAGCGGCCGCAATCAAATGCAGTTTGTCCATATGTTCGCGCAGCATGGCTTCGGTCTTTTCGTAAGCTTCTTCAATCATCCGACGGACTTCCTTGTCGATTGAGTAAGCCACTTCTTCGCTATAGTTGCGGTCACGGGAAATGTCGCGGCCAAGGAACACCTGCGTATCTTGCCGGCGGCCGAACGTAATCGGTCCCAACACTTCGCTCATGCCAAATTCACAAATCATCTTGCGGGACAACTCAGTCGCCCGCTCCAGGTCATTCTGTGCGCCGGTCGAGATTTCTTCCAGCACCAGGGCTTCAGCCACGCGGCCGCCCAGCAGCGTCTTCAATTGGTCCTTCAGTTCCGACCGGGTCGCATAGTTGCGGTCTTCCTTCGGCAGCATCAGCGTGTATCCGCCGGCGCGACCGCGGGGAATGATCGACACTTTGTGAACCGGGTCGGCATTGGGCATCAGCATGCCGATCAGGGCATGGCCGGCTTCATGATAGGCCGTAAGCTTTTTGTCCCGCTCGCTGATCACCTTGCTTTTGCGTTCAGGCCCAGCCACCACTCGTTCAATCGATTCTTCAAGCTCTTCCATGCCGATACGCTTTTTGTTGCGCCGGGCCGATAACAAAGCCGCTTCGTTGACCAGATTGCTCAAATCGGCGCCGGTAAAACCGGGAGTCCGCCGGGCGAGCACATCGAGGTCTGCTTCTTTTTCCACCGGTTTGCCTTTGGTATGGACTTTGAGGATTTCCTGGCGCCCTTTGACGTCAGGTTTGTCGACGACGATATGCCGGTCGAAGCGACCCGGTCTGAGCAACGCCGGGTCCAGAATATCAGGCCGGTTCGTCGCCGCAATGATGATGATGCCTTCGTTCACGCCAAAGCCATCCATCTCGACCAGCAACTGGTTCAGTGTCTGTTCCCGCTCGTCATGCCCGCCGCCCAGTCCGGCGCCGCGTTGACGACCGACCGCATCGATCTCATCGATGAACACGATGCAGGGAGCGCTTTTCTTGGCTTGTTCAAACAAGTCGCGGACACGCGATGCGCCCACGCCGACAAACATTTCGACAAAGTCGGAGCCGCTGATGGAAAAGAACGGCACCCCGGCTTCGCCTGCCACGGCTCTGGCCAACAACGTCTTGCCGGTGCCGGGAGGGCCAAACAACAACACGCCTTTGGGAATTCGCGCACCGAGGTCATTGAATTTCTTCGGATGCTTGAGGAATTCGACAACTTCCTCCAGCTCTTCCTTTGCTTCTTCCGCTCCCGCCACATCGGCGAAAGTTACTTTGATCTTGTCCTCATTATGCAGCTTGGCGCGGCTTTTGCCGAAAGACATGACCTTGCTGCCGCCACCCTGCGTCTGCTGCATGATGAAGAACCAAACGCCGATTAGCAACAGCATCGGCAACAACGACGAAAACAACGTTGTCCACCATGGCGGTTGCGGCGGCAATTCAGCCTTGATATCAATTTTCTTTTCCCGCAGGGTATTGATCAACGTGGGGTCGTTGGGTGTTACCAGGGTGAATTCCTGGCCATCCTTGAGTTTGCCGCGAATCGTGTTCTCCACGATGGTTACCCGGTCGACCTTTTGATCCTCGACCTGTTTCAGGAACGCGGTGTAGGATACCTCGGTCTTGGTCGTGGTCTTGGACGAGTAATAATCGATGATCGATATCGCGATGATGATGATCAGTAAGTAAAA
>CAZOJA010000069.1:0-4485 GCA_964579955.1 uncultured Veillonellaceae bacterium
TCATGATGAAAATCCATATAAAATATTTAAATCTAATTTAAAATAAATTTATAAGTAATTAAAAAATAAAATAGATATCTATATAATGCCGATATATCGGCATATCCGGAGAAAATGAAAAATTAATAAATTTTTAATATGGTGATGAATTAAACGCGATTAATTTTAATAATTACAGATTATATTTCCCAAACAGGACCGTAATAAAATGCTTATGGAAAAAATGTCGTGTTTGAAGCGGATCAAGACTTTTCAAATCAGTATAAGCACTTGACGTTTCCTTTCCCCTCCGTTATAATAAATTCTGCACAATGTGCCGCTGTAGCTCAGTGGTAGAGCAGCGCATTCGTAATGCGCGGGTCGGAGGTTCAAATCCCCTCAGCGGCTCCAGTAAAATAAAGTCTTCTCGATTTCGTCGAGAAGACTTTTTTTGTGCAATTTATCCATTCAAACTAAATAAATTGTTAACAATTGAATGAAACTATAGACAAATAAAAAGTTTAGTATAAAATAGGATTCAAATAACATGATATAAAAGTGGATAGGTATGTGCATTTTGTAAAATTAGATTCATTCAAAATAAAAATTAAGAGAAGGATAAAGAATGGTAGTTCTATTGCAAGCTATTAATAAAAAGACGGAAACTTGATATTTTGATGATATTATAACATATTGGTTTATCGGTTTATTCTCTTGGAAGGGAGTGCGTTAAAATATTTAATCATAAGATGATGAGAATTTGGATTGTCATTGGACTATTATTGTCTCATTCAGTGCCTGTGCATGCAATTAGCAAGTTGATTTTTGCTAACAATTATGACTCGGCATTAGATCAAATTGTCAGAGCGCCGCAATCGTATTATGTATTAGATTTTCCTGTTTCGCGCAACACAAAAATTCAATCGGCAATTGTTTCGATTTCGATAACCCCAGGGAATCAAATTCACGATGATTCTGGTTTTTCTCTTATTTATAATGATAAGGTTGTGCAAACCAAAACGGCACGAGACTTGAGAAGACAAAAAGAATGGTCGGTCAATCTTCCTGTGGGCGAACTGATCGAAAATAAAATTCAAGTGAAAATAAAATCTAGCCTGCATATTTCAAACGACTATTGTCGAGATTATAATTCCGGTAACTTGTCGTATACCATTAATGCTAAAGAAACAAAACTACTGCTAAATTATGAAATGGTGCCGTCAAGGACGGTAAATGACTTTTTTGGCAACCTTCAACAATCGGTATTTGTCGTTGTCCCGAATAATGCCGAATTAGCAGATATTATGCCTGCAGTTTGGGCCTATGGGATCCTGAAAAAGCAGTTGCCTCATCTGCAAGTCCAGTTGGTAAAAGCGAGTGACTTGACTGGAAAACCGGCTTCACCCCGAGTATGGGTTGGTTTGCGCAAGAAATTACCTCCCTATTTTAACAAAACGCAACCAGGCATAGAATTGGCTGATGCAAATACTTTATTGATATCCGCCGCAACTATTGCTGAGTTGGAAGTTGCATCGCAGCGTCTTTCAACGATACCTGCCTTGCTAACTGACACAAAATCTAGCTCTGGGGGCTCGAGTGTTGTCCTGCCAGCTGGCAAAACAGGCGGGATTAATTTTGGCAATCCGGTTGCACAAGAAGGTTTATTCCAAGTTACGAGCGATTTTGTCATATATTCAGGTCAATTTGGCGTTGCTCCGGAAAAATTGGGAATGAATCTTGAAGGTGCTTACACGATTTCAAAGGATGCAAACAAACCCGTCAGGATGGACGTATTCTTTAATGACGTAATTATCCACAGCTCTGCATTGGATCAAACAGGACGGTTCACAAAAAATATCAGCTTCCCAAGCGGGATTGAGTTGTTGACGCAGAATAAAATCAAAGTACAATTTAATTTCCCCGAAGACCCAGAGCAATGCAAAATAATTGGCAAACTTCAATCTGCGCAAATCTTTCCCAGCAGCTATTTATGGAGTGAAGGCCAAAAGAAAATTACCCACATGACGTGGCAGAATGTCAGTCCGTTTTTTTCGCACCAAGGATCGATCATTATTGATGAAAAGTTAAATGGGAACTCGCTCGATTTGTTGGCCCAGACAGTTCATCTGCTGAATCAGCAGTTGCCGAAAAATAGCTATGCATATCCGCGTGCACAGTTGCTGGCAGAGTTATCTTTCATTCCGGTTGATCAATTCGTTGTTGTATTGTCCCGGGCGGCAAATTTGCCCAGTTTCATTTTAGAACAGCTGCCTGGCGTACAAGTTGCAAATGCCAATAGTTATAACCCTGCCGGAACGTCTGCATTGCCTTCGGAATTCAAAGATAGCGAAAAGCTTGTAATGGCCAGGGTTGTCGATTACAGGGATAATCCATTAATCGTGATTTCAACCAATCAAGATGGGAATTTACTCAATAGATTTATTACATATTTTCAGCGGCCTGAAAATGCGATGAAAATACGAGGAAATATTATTTCATATTCCCAAAGTGGAAAAATCGAAGATATTAACATAATCGAAGAGAAGAAAACCAGTAATATTTTTAATTTAGACGTTTATAATAAATCGCTGTTGAGTAAAATTTATTTTACCGACAATAAAATATTTATAATGTCCATAGTAATAGTGGCAATCATTATTTGCGTTCTTCTAATCGTTTATTTTATCCTGAGAAAAAGAAAACGGAATAATCAAGATCAGTATTCCGATGATGATGATGATGAATACGCGACGGACAATTCCGTGCAAGCGGTTCAACAAGTTGAGTACTATGATGACTTGGATGATCCGTACCATGAATCGGCTCAAACTAAAGTAATCCGCAAAAGAGGCAGGCCTCCCAAAACTAAGCAGACAGAAGTATTAGAGAGTAAGGTAGTTCGTGTTTCCTCGAAAACAGAAACAACAATGCCTTTAACAATGGCTTCGCCAAAGAAACGCGGCCGGCCGAGAAAAAGTGGAGATGAGATAAAACTCATAGGAGAAAGCAAGCCTGCAAACAAAGCGGAATCGGTGGAATTGGTCACGGAACGTAAAAGAGGACGACCACCCAAAAACCGGGCAACTATAAACAGATCCTGATACGCTCGAAGAATTTATCGAGGCTAGCGGAATTGTTGATTGCATGAGGTGAGTACTTATGGCAAAAAAATATTTTTGCAGATTACTGCCATGGGGTATTATAAAATGTTCTTTGCGGCTATTGATGATTGTTTTGGTTCTTAGCTTATCTGAAACAAGTTTTGCTGCAATCAACGATAATTCGATGAGTGACAAGAAGGCTGGGTTCGTAAGCAAGATGGAGTCTTTGAGGGAAGCGATTCTTGCGGGTCCCAATGAGAATGTGATTAAATTCAAGGTTTTGGTTGAAGAAGAGATTGATAATACAATAAATAGCTTCGAAGCTTCTTTTCGTGGCTCGGACAAATCAGAGTATATATACGAGATGATGAAAATAAAAAAACAAATATATGATGATCATAAATTGAACATTTCACAAGCTAAAAAAAGATTAGCTATAGACATTGGTGAAGTGACGGAAAAATATAAAGAAAAAATTATAATGGATAAAAGTGAAAATGCTGTAAAAACCTATGCCGATAGAATGGAACCCAGGTTGATTACAAATAGGCAGGATGATAAAATCGTCAACGTCTCCGGGTTAAGCGATAAAAAACATATTGAAAATATTAAAAACGAAAAAAACATCGACATAGTTAATAAAAATGAAAAAAGTGTAAGCGCAAATGAGAAAACAAAAGCAATATATGAACTAATTAATAAAGCGATTTCTGAAATCGATAATCTACCCAATAATAATGTTGTTAAATTTAAGGTTCAGGTCAACTCTGACGCCGAAGTTATCTTAGAAAGTATTAAAGATATAAAATACGAAAACGTAACTGAGCTGGCAAATAAAGTCGCATTGATGAGAAATGATATATACGCGGACAGGAAATTGGAGATTATTTCGGCAAAAATAAAAATGAAACAAATTTATATTGAGTTAAAAGATGAATTGGTAAAACCGATAAATAAATCGATTGATCATAATGAAAAAATTGTTCAGACAACAAAACCAAAGACCGAGCTATTGGAATTAAGTACGCGTGAAAATCATGAAAATAACGGCGGCGGTGCTGACGCAAAACCAGCATCCTCGATATTTTCGGAAAAAGTTGAATCTATGATTAATGAAATAAAAAGTGTGCCAAATAATAATATAATTAAATTCAAAGTAACAGTAGAAAATCAAACTGAAATGTTTTTGGCTGATGTAAAGCCACTTTTTAAATCGGAAACGATGAGTGCTCTTGATAAAGAAATGAACGAGATTAAAAATAAAATTTATAACAGCAAGAAATTAAAAATAGAAACAGCAAAAAATGAAATATTTAGTGATTACCGAAAAATAGAAAGCAAATATGGGCCCAGTGCAACCGCGAATTCGACCATATCGCAATCTTCATATTTTAGCAAGCCGAGC
>CAZOJA010000069.1:4585-10489 GCA_964579955.1 uncultured Veillonellaceae bacterium
GGTACGGATGCCCAGGGGAATTATTTGCCTGCCGCTACTGCTCCAAAACGAGTTGTCAAACCGGTTACGACGGAAGTATATTCTGATCTGCTGAAGCAAGTCATGAATGTCAATGAACAGCAACAAAATACAGGCAAGAAAGTCCGGATCTCCGGCGGCATTCGTTTCCATTACGCGGTCAACTCGGGTAATGGGAGTTGGGCCAAAAATTCGGCAGGTTTAAGGGCAGATATTGCTGCCGAAACGCAGTTGGATAAAGACTGGCGGTTATTCGCCGGGTTGTCTGCAAAAAAGAGCTTTCTCAACTACGACGACAAAGTCGATTACCGACTGTATTTGATGAAAAAGATCGGCACATCGAATTTTCGCATCGGTTCCTTCGGCTATTTTATGGCAGATGGCAATATTTATGATGATTCATTCGACGGCATGCGCTTTGACTTTGGCGAAACAATCCGTTACACGGTAAGTTATGGAAACACGAAATATAGTAAAGATACATTAGTGGCCACGGCGCGCTATGATGACTATGACTACTCGCTTGAAGCAGGCGCCTATTTGTTCAAGAACAATGATGACAATGTACAGTCTAAAATACTTACAATGGGTGGCGTTTATAAGTTTAGCAACTTTAATTTGGGCGCCATGGCGTTGGTCGCAAATCGCAAAGATTCGAATGGTAAGAATTTCGGCTATGTATATAGCTTTAATTATGGTGAACTAAAACCGTGGCGCAAAGGCACATATAATATCTGGGCAAAATATTATTATCAGCCCAGGTATACATACATTGCTCCCAGTATGAACGGCCGTGGCGGTTGGATGCAGGGATTTAGAGGCGTGGGAATGGGAATCAACTATACTTTCTCGGAAAATCTGGTCGGCTCTTTGGAATATTATAGCTTGACAGATATGACAACTGGAGCGCCTGGCAATACCTGGTGGGGGTCGCTGACTCATTTCTTTTGATGAATAATCTAAACAGGGGTGAAACAAATGCCTGTGGTTAAAGAGATTTTACAAGGGAAAGGCAAAGTCGCAGTCGTTGGACTGGGCTATGTAGGGTTGCCACTGGCAGTAGCCTTCGCAGATAAAGTCGATACGGTCGGTTTTGACATTAATGAGGATAAGGTTGATTTGTACCGGAGCGGAATTGATCCAACAGGAGAAGTCGGCGATGAAAAAATACGACAGTCAAAACTGGCGTATTGCAGTGACGCATCCTGCCTGGGACAAGCTGGCGTAATTATCGTTGCGGTTCCAACACCGGTCAATGGCGATAAAACGCCTAACTTGAAGCCGATTGTCGGTGCCTGTGAAATTGTGGGTGCGAACATGAGCAAACACTCAATTGTCGTTTTTGAATCAACTGTGTACCCGGGTGTCACCGAAGATCTCTGCATCCCGATTTTAGAAAAACTATCCGGTCTCGAATGTGGCTCCGACTTTAAAGTCGGCTATTCTCCGGAAAGAATCAATCCTGGCGATAAAGTGAACCGATTGAATACAATCATCAAAATAGTATCAGGGATTGACGCAGATACCGTCGAAGAGCTTGCCGAACTTTACGGCAGCATCATCGAGGCAGGCGTGTATAGGGCAAGTAGCATCAAAGTGGCTGAAGCGGCAAAACTAGTCGAAAATGCGCAACGTGATATCAACATCGCATTTATGAATGAATTGGCCATGGCATTTGATCGGATGGGCATCCATACGATTGATGTGATCAATGCAATGAACACGAAGTGGAACGCGTTAAAATTCACACCTGGATTGGTCGGCGGGCACTGTATAGGAGTCGATCCCTACTATTTCATTTATCAGGCGGAAATGCTCGGTTATCACTCGCAAATCATTGCTGCCGGGCGACAGGTCAATGATCGTATGGGAGCCTATGTGGCTGATTCGGTTGTAAAAAAAATGATCCTTGCCAA
This sequence comes from uncultured Veillonellaceae bacterium, assembly GCA_964579955.1. Classification (GTDB taxonomy): domain Bacteria; phylum Bacillota; class Negativicutes; order UBA1444; family UBA1444; genus UBA1444. The sequence continues at coordinate 6,520 of CAZOJA010000069.1, forward strand.
ACAAGACGTCAGCAATGCAACGATATATGTCATGGGACTGACATTTAAAGAGAATGTTCCTGATATGCGCAATTCAAAAGCGATTGACGTGGTAAGACAGCTGTCTTCCTATGGGTTGAACGTGAAAATTGTTGATCCGTTTGTTGACAAGGCTGAACTTGCAGAAGAGTTGGATCAGGAGCTTACAGAATTTAAAGATGTGAAAGAAGCGGACTGTCTGGTTTTCCTAGTGGCGCATAATTGTTTTGCCTCCATCAATCTGGACGAACTGGGACGGATGTATCGAGTGGCGCAGGGCAATAGCCTACCGGTGCTAATCGATGTAAAGAATATCTTTGAAAAATCAAAGATGGAGAAAGCCGGCTACTTATACTGGAGTCTCTGAGACTAAACCGGAGGGATTAATTTGAAGCCCAGGATTGTGTCTGCATGTATTGGCATCGCGCTACTCATCGGACTTTCATGGCTATTCTATTTCAAGGACTATATGGCAGACCGGAAAAACAACCAGTACCGTCCGATTCCCGAACATCAGACAAAACAAGTTAACAGTATCAGTTATGATGCAGAGAAAGAAATCGCCGCTGCTTCGGCACGATTGCAATTAAGTAAAAACATGGCTACAGTGGTGAGCGGTTCGCTTGGCAAAGAAAAAAACATCACCTTGACATTTGATGGCATGGGGACTGCCTATGTGATGAATAAGACTGTGGAGTTGCTGCAAAAGCATGAATTGAAAGCAATCTTTTTCTTTGAAGGGATGCAAGTTGCTGAAGAGCCGCAAATCGTTCAGACAATCAAGCGAAGCGGCTTCCCGGTCGAAAACTACTCGTTGCACGGAACCACCCAACTGGAAGACCTGACAACCGAAAAATTAATATTCGATTTCTGTCAATCCAAAAAAATCTTTAGAATAGCGGCCGACACCGACAGCAAAATATTGAAATGCAATGAAACCAAGTATACGGAGCAAGTGCGGCAGGCAGCAATGGCGTGCGCTTTTCAGTTTTTGGTGAAGAGCGATGTACTGGTGACTGCGCAGACTGTGAAAATATTAGATTCAGAACAAGCAGCAAACGAATACGTCAAAAAAATCAAACCAGGCAGTATTGTTTCGGTGAAACTGAAATCACGCAAAGAACCGCAAAGTGGCGGAAAAATGCTGCCGCAACCCTTGGATAAAACAGACACGGAACAAGTGGCGGTAATCGACCGATTGCTTCAGGCGATCAAAAAGAACGGATTTAGAACCATAGCGTTGCCAGAAAACCTAGAAAAAAAGACTGGTATAAGCAATCAGCTACAACAAGAGTCGACATGGAGAACGCGGTATCTGCCTTTAATACAGGCGCTTATCGACAAGGTCCTGTTTTCTCCGGTTTACGCGGCGCCTGACGATGAAATAAGAATCGATACTCAGTCAAAGGAACTGCGTTATATTAATACGATTGAACAAGCACTAACGCTTTCTTTTTCAGGCATATCGGACCCGAATCCGGTGCGGCTGGTTTTGTCAAAACTTAAAAACATGGGTGTCAAAGCAACTTTCTTTATCTCAGAAATTGAAATGCGCACGTCTAAAAGCCTGGTCAAAGAAATCATCGCCGAAGGCCATGAAGTCGGGTTGGCGATCCGACCACGCGAAGGCGCAAGTATAGAACAAACAAGAAACCAGATCAACGTGGGACGCACCAAACTGAAAGAATTGTTTGGCATAGAAACGGAATTAGTCAAGCAACCTCTATCGGCGATTGAAAACAACACATTATTGGCGGTGCAAGCGGAAAAGGCTATTTTGATTGGCCAGACAATAACCATGGTTCAGGCGAAACACAAAGATGCCACCGATGCAAAAAAAGTGATCGAGGAACTATTTCCACCGTCGATTAAAGCATTAGGCCGCGGTTACATAACGCACTTTCGTTTAGATTATTATTCACACCCCAAACTGGCTGCCGAAATGATTGAAGAGTTAAAGCGACAAAAAATAGATAATATCACCTACTCGACAGACTTTGACAATCCACAAACAAATTCTGGCAACGACTCGGCCTATAAGATTAAACCAGTTGGTGAAATTCTAAAAAATAAAAAATTCCGATATCGGTATCCCGTTGAAACGAAATCTGCAACATCACCAATCCGGAGTGAAGAGCAAACTTGCGCGAGCAGACAGCAATCTTTCCTAGAAAAGGTCAATAAATGCTATATCGGTAATCCTGCAGTGACCGAAGAAGACAGACTGCATAACTTTTCCCGCATGGAAGCAAGACGAATCGACCTTAGCGGCCTGATTCGAACAAATAAACCGATAATATTCTTAACATTTGATGATTGGGGCACCGATGAACCGGTAAATAAACTGCTATACGTTCTGCGCAAGCACAATGTGCCGGCAACATTCTTCATTATTACCCGTTCTGTTCTGAACAACCCCAATCTGCTTCGGGCAATCGCCGCCGAAGGCCATGATATTGGAAGTCATACTGAACGTCATGTTCCGATGGTGCAACGAGATCCTGAGTCAGGCAAAAGCATCGGATTTCAATACAGCAAAGACGAATACGCTGATGAGCTGAAATTGTCCAACGATAAATTATATAAAATAGTCGGCGATGTCGAAAGGAATGGGCGCCCGGTCCTGACCAAATATTTCAGGCCTCCCCAGCTTGCCGTCACGAGGAAAGGCATGGAGGCGATCTTTGAAGCCGGATATGAATATGTAGTGTCCGGATCGTATACGACACAAGATTACTATGCCGAGGATGCCGATACCTTGCTGAGGGCGATAATGCAAGGAATCTATAACTCCAAGCGGGAAGTGATCAAAGGCTCCATCGTTGTCATGCACATGTCAGATAACAGCATGTATACAGCCGTTGCATTAGATATTCTATTAACCGCAAATGCAAAGAAAGCGGATTCCGATCCTACAAAATTTATCGTCGGCCGATTGTCGGACTACCTAACAGGCGGATATACCCAAAAAGCCAGCATAAAGAAGTATTAGCAGCAATGATCTGGAGACTGAGGGGGTGAGACAATGCGCGGGCGCCTGATTTCTGCTTTGATAGTCCTACTCTTAATTTCTTGGGCAGCATGGACGTTCTTTTTCAAGAACTATTTTACTCAGCGAACCGGTCCGGATTATAGCAATGTGACAGACCTAAAACTCGATTACTCTGCCGAAAAGGAGATTGCCGAAGCCTTGGAAAGGCTAAAGCGAAATCCGGAACTAGCAACCATCATCAAGGGAAAGGTGACCAATCAGAGAGAAATCGCCCTGACATTTGATGGGTTGGCTGACCGCATCATTGTTCAAAAAATAATTGATCTGCTGGAAAAGTATAACCATAAAGCGACATTCTTTGTTGATGGGATGCAAACGGCTGAAGATCCGCAGACCGTTGTGAACATCAGAAAATCGGGCAATCGAATAGAAAATTATACGATGCTAGGCATGACAAAAATGGAAACGTTGCCGGTTGAGCGACTTGTAAAAGACTTCTGCCAGGCTCAGAAAATTATCAAAGTTACCGCCGATAAAGGGGCAAATCTGTTAAAATGCAATGAAACCCAATATACGGACACTGTTCTGAGAGCCGCCAGGGCTTGCGGCGTTATAAGCGTCGTGAAAAGCGATGTCATGATAGCAAACAAAAATCTTTATTCCGATCAAGCTGCCGCAGCCTTTGTCAGTCGGTTGCGTTCCAGCATCGTTTCCGTAAAGCTAAAACCAAACATGGATCCGATATTGCCAGAAGAAGGAAAAATAGACTTGAAACCTGCTTGGGACAAACAACCTGGACTAAAACCATTGCCCAAACCGGAAGTCGCCGACAACGAGGTCGTTCAGGTGGTTGAGCGACTTCTCAACGCTTTAACTCAGGCAAAGGTGAAAGTCGTCGATGTAGAGACTTTTCCGGCCACCCCTCAGAATGGGAAAAGCAGTTCGCGAAGTGTAACAATA
>CAZOJA010000070.1:0-10403 GCA_964579955.1 uncultured Veillonellaceae bacterium
CCTGCAGGTTGCGGTAAAAAAACTGATAGTCATAGATGTGGTATTCGCCGGGTTTGAATAGGTCCAGACCTGGCGGGTAGTCTGCCTTATCGACGTCCGTCACCTTGACAGTGCCGCGGACCGGATCTATATATGCTCCCGTCATACGAGGAATCTCTTTTCGTATGTTGCCGTCATAGCCGGTGAAAACCGCCCCCTGGTTCTGGGACCTGTCGACGCGCTCCCCGGTCGTTTTCCAGTTCAACGGATTGATTCCCAGCGTTTTCACCGGCACGCTGAGTGAAGAAGTCACTTCTGGCGCTTCCGTGTTGAAAGAGACAATCACACCGATATCATATTCTCCCTGCGCCATTCGCAGCTGCGGATAGCGGACGACTTCCTCCGACGTCACCCTCCAGCCGATCGCATAAGCCGCTACCAGTCTTGCCTGCAACCCGGGGGCATGGAACTTGTCCTTCATCAGTCGCAGAATCATGTCGGCTCCTTGGCTGAAGCCTGCCAGAATAAAAGGGCGGTTCGGATTCAGTTGCCGCAGGTAATAATCGAAAGCCGCACTCACATCCTGGTAAGCCATCGCAAAATACGGGGCCGCCGCTTCGGCATCCATTCGGTAAACACTTAGTGCCGCCTGCCGGTAGTAGGGCGCATAGAAATTTGCCTTTGTATCGTAAATTCCTTTTTCCATGTTGATAGCGCCGAGAAAGCTGCGCCGCGCTGCAGGGTCAGCGAGCGGCAGGTTGAACTGTACCACATTACCGAGAAACGTAGTCGGCCCGACAAAAAACACATCCACAGCCTGCATTTGACCCGTTGCATTTCCGCGGTAAGCCCAGTTGTTTGGGTCGTTGTAATCTACGGCGGCCGCGTTAGCCGTGCCGAGGATAAAAAACATCAGCAAACATAGCCAAAAAGCCAGTCGCCAGTTCATAGTCTTGCTCATGTACGCACTCCACACCTCCTCTATGTTTTACGAGTGAGAGCAAACCAGCTTCCCGTAAAAGAATAGTTCTTCAGTTTTCGCTTGTTTCCTTTAACAACTATAAACAAAACGTTTCACAAAAAAAACAGTCTACGGCTTGCATGGGCCGCAGACTGGCAAAGTCACCTACTATGTTCGATGTGTTGTCAAGCTCTATATCCCGGATTACTCCGGCTTTCGCACCACGTCGATAATGCTGCCGTCACGGTATTCTATGACGGCGACCACTTCACGGCTCGTGCTGATTTTTTCTGGTCTGCCGGCCAATTTAAGGGCGATCGATTCCAAATCGTGAATATCCATGATTGGCAGGCCACTCCCCTTCAGATTTTCGATCAGATCGGTACGGGACGGATGAATCGCCAGACCATGGTCGGTAATAATCACATCGACGGTATCGCCAGGAGTAACGACCGTATTCACCTGATCGAGCACCATGGGCAAACGCCCCCGCAACAACGGTGCAACTACAATGGCAAGTTTTGCGCCGGCCGCCGTATCGGAGTGACCGCCAGAAGCCCCCATGACTATCCCATTGGAGTCGGTGATCACATTGACGTTGAAGTTAACGTCAACTTCCGTGGCACTCAAAATCACGACATCGAGATTGTTGACAATCGGACCGCCGCTATGGGGATTCGCGTAGTACGAAGCGGACATTTCCAGATGACGCGGATTGTTTTTTAGTGACTGAATCGAAGGCAGGTCGAAATCCTGTGTGTCAAACAGCACAGAGAACAGCCCCTCCTCAAGCATGGCGGCGAACGGGGCCGTAATCCCGCCCACACCAAAGCTGCCGGTAATCTGTTGCGATTTCATTTTTTCGCGGATAAACTGGGCGGCAGCCAGTGAAGCGCCACCACTGCCAAGTTGCAACGAATAACCGTTGCGGAAATAACCGGAGCGCTCGATGACCCTACTGGCGTACTCGGCCATCAATAATTCACGCGGATTGCGGCTGATCCGCAGCGCACCGGAGGCGATTCCGGCCGGGTCGCCGATGCTGTCCTGTACGACGATAAAATCGACTTGAGTCTGGGGGATACTGATGGGAAATGTCGGATGAGGAACCAGATGATCTGTGATGGCCACCACCTTGTTCGCATAGGCGGCATCCACCATCGCATAGCCAAGCGATCCGCAGGCCGACGGGCCGTCTACTCCGTTAATATTGCCATAAGCATCGCAACACGGGGCGCCGATGAAGGCCACGTCGATTTTCAGTTCACCGCATTCGATCGCTCTTGCTCTGCCGCCATGCGACCGGATGATCGCCGGGCGTGATAATCTACCGGAAGAAATGTATCTGCCCAGTTTCCCCCTGGCGCCGCTGGTTTCAATCGCTACGACCACACCGGACTCCAAAAAAGGCAGAATGGCATCGTTGATGTCATTGAGTGAACTGGGCGCCAGAGTCAGGCCACGAATGTTTTTCCGGGCGATCGCCTCCATGACGCGGTTCAGTACATAATCCCCATTGCGGAAATGATGATGGAACGAGATGGTCATGCCATCCTGCAGCCCGGTCGCTTCGATAGCCTGGTCGATCGATTTCAACAGCTTCTCCGCCGAAGGAACCTGCGAGCGAATCCGTGGACCGGTCAGCGAACCTGTCGGTTGATAGGCAAATGGGCCCATATACGGCCTGACCGAAGAATAACCGGGGATTGTGTCTGGAATCTGGCGGTTGATTTTATTGATCATGCTCATTCCTCCTCGTTATTGAGGGCGGCTGCATAGGCCAAGACCCGCTCTGCTCTCACGACGATCGGGGTGTCGATCATTTTTCCGTCCAACGCAATAACGCCGGAATTTTTCTGCAGAGCATCCTTATATGCCGCAATGATCCGACGAGCCTGAGTAACTTCTTTTTCCGTCGGCGAAAAGATTTGATGGACTAAACGGACCTGTCGAGGGTTGATGACCGATTTTCCATCAAAGCCCAGTTGTTTGATCCGCCGGGTTTCAGCAACAAAAGTATCTTCATCGTTCACATCGGTGAACACTGAATCTATCGCGTCTACGCCTGCAGCACGAGCAGCCAGGATCAGATGGGAACGCGCAGCGACAAGTTCAGCGCCATCTTTGCTGCGTGTGGTCTTCAGGTCCGCGACGAAATCTTCGCCGCCAATGGCCAGTGCAACCATGCGCGGACTTGCCGTTGCAATCTCATAGGCTTTCATCAGCCCTTTGGCAGTTTCAATCGCTGCCATCATTTTGATGGAGCCGGCGGCAAAGCCATTAACGACTTCCGCTTCTGTAATCATCGCATCAATTTTCTCAATATCAGCAGGACTCTCCGCCTTGGGCAGCCGGATCAAATCCGGTTTAGCCGGCAGAATCGCCCGAAGATCATCCTTGCCGAACGGAGTATCGATGTGATTGATCCGCACCGCCACTTCGCAGGGATAATCGAGCGTCTTTAACGCGAAAGAAACTAAATGCCGGGCAGCATCCTTCTCGCTGATTGCTACCGCATCCTCCAGGTCGAAAATCACCGTATCGGCGCCAAAGAGCCCTGCACTCTGCAGCATGCCGGGGTTATTGCCGGGCATGAACATCATGGCCCGCCGGAGATGACGCTTCGTCGCCATTTTTTTATGCCCCCCCTTTCTTCGTCGCCCGCTCGATAGCGGTGGTTAGCCTTGCCAAAATGGTACAGTCCAAAGCCCCTTTGTCATTGGCAAAAACTTTTGCGTCCTTGATGTCGAAGGATAGCAGCGTTTTCTCGATCATTTGACTGATATGTTTGCCGTATTGCTGAAACGTCGGAGAAACAAGTTCAATCTGGATTCCGCTGCCTTCCGCCACTGGCGACAGCGTGACCTGTATATCCGAGGATTCAATAGTCCCTGCCTGTGCAGGCCGTTCAAGTTTCATCGTTTTTCCCCCTCCCTCACCGCTGACCGGTCATAAGAAGATTCCAGGATAATTATAGCTGAGAAAAACAAGGAGCAAAAATCAAATCCCTTGATGCCAGGCAATAAAAAAATGTGATTGTCAACGACTCAAAGTAAGATCTCAGACAGGAAAACCTATCAGGCGGCCCGAATGAAGACAAGGAAGGAATGCTATGCGGGGGAATGCGATATGGAAGAGTGGGACTGGCGGATCTTGCAGACTCTGTACGGACAAAAAAACATCACCCGCACGGCTCAATTGCTGTTTATGTCCCAACCGGCGTTGACTGCGCGGTTGCAGCAGATTGAAAAGGAATATGGAATCAAAATCGTACACAGGAGCAGCAAGGGGGTGCAGTTTACTCCCCAGGGAGAGTTCCTTGCCAAATCGTCTTCTGAAATGCTGCATAAATTCCGCGAAATCAAAGAGAAAGTGGCCAATCTGAACAGTGAGGTCGCCGGAGCTCTTCGCATTGGTGCATCGAGTTATTTTACTATGTATACCTTGCCGCCGCTATTGAAGCATTTCAGTGCGCAATATCCGCGCGTCGAGTTTAAGGTGACGACGACCTGGAGCAAGGACTTGTTTAATCTTGTTCACAACCAGGATGTGCATGTCGGCTTTGTCAGTTCGGACTACGGCTGGCAAAATCAGAAGCACGTTCTGTTTGAAGATGAGATTTACATAGCGTCCGTCCACGAGATTGATTTGGAGCGATTGCCGGAGCTGCCGCGGATTGATTACGCAACGGACGCGTTGATCCGTGCCCAGATCGACCGCTGGTGGCGGGAGCATTTTAGCCAGGCGCCGCTTGTCAGCATGGAGGTCGACAAATTGGCAACCTGCAAGGAAATGGTCAGACATGGCCTGGGCTACGGTATCATGCCTGCCCGGATATTGGCCGACATGCCCTGCATCAGAAGGATTCGATTGGAAGACCGCTGCGGTACCCCCTTGCTGCGGCAGTCAATGATGATTTATCAGGAAGAATGCCTGTCCATGAACGCGGTACGAGCGTTTGTCGACTTTATCAAGCAGGCGGATTTTTCAGCCATCAGTTTTTTTGATGCCGGACAATCAATAGTTTGAATTTTACATCCTTCTTTGCAGAGTCGTATACTCTATGCATAAAGGAGGGATGTTTGGGTATGTCAAACCTTGCTATTCTCGGATTCATTATGGTTGTTCTGTTCATGTACCTGATCATGTCAAAACGGATGTCTGCGATGACCGCCCTGATGCTTATTCCCCTCGTTTTCGCCGTCGGTATGGGCTTTTCCGGCATGGCGAAATTCAGTGACATCGGGAAGTGGGCCTTAGCTGGTGTCCGTCAGGTTGCTCCCACAGGAATCATGATCATGTTCGCCATTCTGTATTTCGGCGTCATGATCGATGCGGGTTTATTTGATCCACTGATTAAAAAGATTCTCAAAGTTGTGCATGGAGATCCTCTGAAGGTTTCTGTCGGGACAGCGGTTCTCGCGGCAATCATTTCACTGGATGGCGACGGGTCCACCACCTATATGGTCACTTGTTCGGCAATGCTTGCGGTACACAGACGGCTCGGCATGGACCCGCTGATTTTACCCTCGGTGGCCGTGATGCAGAACAGTGTCATGAACATTATCCCCTGGGGCGGACCGACCGGCCGTGTACTGGCTGCGCTAAAAGTCGATGCGGCAGATGTCTTCACTCCGTTGATTCCGGGAATGGTGCTCGGTAGTTTGTGGGTCTGTTTTATCGCTTATCGTTGGGGTTTGAAGGAAAGAGCCCGTCTGGGCGTTATGGAATTGGATAATTCTGAGGTCGCATCACAGGTTCAGGTTTCGGAAGATCCCGAAGCCGACCGCCTGAAACGGCCTGATCGTTTCCTGGTCAATCTGGGCATGACGGCTCTGTTGATGGTTACCCTGATGGCCGGCGTTCTGCCGTTGAACATCCTGTTCATGATTGGCACGGCGTTTGCCCTGCTGGTCAACTATCCCAGCCTGAAAGATCAACAGGCGCGTATTGTCGCCAACGGCGCCAATGCAACACCTGTAGTGGCGATGGTTTTTGCCGCAGGGATTTTTATGGGGATCATGAGCGGCAGCAAAATGGTCGACGCCATGGCCCAGTCCTTGATTGCCGCCATCCCCCCTTCAATGGGACCGCACATGGGTTTCATCTCCGCGTTCCTTAGTCTGCCGGGAACCTTCTTCATGACCAATGACGCTTACTATTTTGGCGTGTTGCCGGTGCTGGCCAAAGCGGCCGCCGCCTACGGCATCAGCCCCGAAGAAATGGGCCGGGCTGCGTTGATCGGGCAAGGTTCGCATTTGTTAAGCCCCCTTGTGCCTTCTACCTATTTGCTGGTGGGACTGAATAAAATTGAATTTGGCGACCTGCAAAAATATTGTCTGTTACCGGCAATCGGCATCTCGATGGTCTGGCTCATAACCGCCGTCGCTTTAGGCCTGATCAGGATTTAAGCGTAACGGAGAAACCCTCGAGGCATCCGGAAATTTCGGATGCCTCGTTTTTTATGATTTATGATAAGATTATTTTTGTAATCAGACTGTTACTGAGGTGATTTGCTTGTCTTCGACCACCCTGCAGGCCATTCTTGCTGCCAAAGAACAACGGGCCGAAATTCGGGCCGGCTTGCTCCAAAACCATTCTGTGCCTGTCCTCACGTTTAGCATTAACAAACCGGGACAGGAAAAGAACTCGCCGTTCATAAGGCAACTACTTAAACATGCGCTTGACGGTTTCCGCACCAGGTCTGAGTTGCTCGGTATCGAATGGCTCGAGGAACGAGTCGTATATTCGGATGCAGGTCCATTTGCTGTTGTCGCAGTCGCCGGTGAGCCGGCAAGGTTAAAGCAGATTGCGCTGGAACTGGAAGATGGTTCAGATTTCGGGCGTCTGCTCGACATCGATGTGTATGCTGCCGATGGCGTTGCCCTCTCCAGGCAACAGCTAGGCCGGCCCCCGCGCGCTTGCCTCGCCTGTTCGGAAATGGCCCTGCTCTGTATGCGTAGCGGCAAGCATACAGCGGCAGAAATCGAATCGCAGGTCCAGCGAAGACTAGGTTCTTTTTCGGCCCATGCGACCCGGATATGGCCGCAGGAGGTGGAGACAATCACCGAATGGGCGCTGGAATCGATGTTGGCCGAGCTGGCCTGCACACCCGCTCCCGGACTGGTGGACAGGCAAAATTCCGGTGCGCATACGGACATGGATTTCTTCACGTTCATCAAAAGCACCGCCAGCCTGAGTATTACCATGAGCCGTTGCGCAGCAGCCGGATTCCGCCACAAAGGGGATTTTGCCGAATTGTTGCCGGTTCTGCGCGCGATCGGGTGCGATGGCGATCGTCGAATGCTGCGCGCCACCAATGGAGTGAATACGCAAAAGGGCCTTATTTTTCTGCTGGGTATTCTCTCTGCAGCGGCAGCTACCCTAAAACAACAGAATCTGCCTTTGTCTCCGCAACATTGCTGCAGAACTGTCGGTGAAATTTGCCAAGGCATCGTTGCGCGAGAACTTGAACCCTTGCGTTCCAATCAAATAACACGCCGCTTGACAGCCGGCGAACGCCTTTTCCTTCAATACGGCGCAACCGGAATCCGCGGTGAAATGGAACGCGCTCTGCCGAGCGTCCTGCAAAGCGGTTTGCCGGGTTTCAAGAGTGCATTGTCAGCCGGCAGCTGCCTGAATGATGCGTTGGTCCACGCCTTGTTGTCGTTGATGACAGTAGTTGAAGACACCACGATTTTGCATCGCCACGACGAATCAACGCTTCGGGAAGTACAGCAGGCATCGCGCCAGATTCTCTCGCTGGGCGGTATGTTGACCGACGAGGGAAAAGCGGCGGTTTTCAGCTTGGATCAGGAGTTCATTGCCAGGCGAATCAGCCCCGGAGGCTCGGCCGACTTGCTGGCCGCCACGCATTTTCTCTGGCTGGCAGAACACTCTTAGTCTGGCTGAAGTTCCGTTGCATCAGATTTCTGGGAGGACCGCAATGCGCAAACTGCTCGCCCAACTCATTCTTACGTTCTATATCTTGCTCAGCTTGTCTATACCAGTGTTCGCTTCACCGCTGCCGATGCTGACCTGGAACAAAGTAGCCGGCGCAGTAGCCTATGAGTTGGAATTGCTGACCCAACCGCCGGAAAGCGGCCATATCCCCGCTTCTTCGGTGAACCTCTATTTTTCCACCAGACAGATTTTTGTCGCCGGGTATAACGCCGACCTCACGAACTACCGCAGGCCACTTATTTATTGGCGAGTGCGCGGACTGGACATCTCCGGCAAACCGCTCGGCCCCTTTACCGAGGCCGAGCCACTTTTCGTCTCGCGTCGGCAATCTTCCCCCGCCAAGCCGCTGCCCACCTCAGTCTTCAATCAATCCCCCGGGGCAACGCTGCTTTACCCGGTATATGCCTGGATTCCAGTTCATGGCGCAGCCAAATATGAAGTGGAAATCCTCGACGCGCCACCGGAAAACCCCAACGGTACCGCTCCTTCGATTCACCGCATCGATACCGGCACAGCCGTAGGATTCGACTATTACGACACTCGGGCCCGGTTTGGCGAAAATCGTTTCTACTGGCGGGTGCGCGGGCTGGATGCAGTCGGAAATCCGGTCGGAGTTTATTCGGACGCCGGTGTTTTTAGCCTGAATCCCAAGAATCCGGTTTTAGTGGCAACGTTTGGCGACAGCATCACCCATGGCGGTGGCGCCGTGTCCTATCCGCCGTCCGATTGGGAATACAGCTACCAGCACTATCTGCACTTCGACAGCGTCAACCTCGGCAAAAGCGGCGATACCAGCCAAACCATGCTGGAACGCTTCGAAGCCGATGTACTGCCGTTTCGGCCACAATACCTGCTGATCCTGGGCGGGATTAACAGCCTGCGCGCCGGCGTGCCTGCGGCGGATGTCATTGCAAATTTCAGGGCGCTGAAAGAAGCTTGCCTCGCAAACAACATCCGTCCTGTTTTTTTGACACTGCCGCCAATCAATCCCCACAACATCAAAAAAATCTTCAACGAGCCGACAGCGCCGGATTGGCAGGCGCAACTGCAGCAGGTCAACGAATATATCCGCACGCAGGTGCACATCGACGCGGCCCTCGGCATGGCGGGTCCAGACGGCCTGCTGCCTGAACGACTGGCAATCGACGGGCTGCATCTCGATATCGAAGGCAAAAAGCAAATCGCAGCGGCCATCAATGCCGGCTGGCCGCGGATCATTGTGGCGCCTTGGTCCAACGATTAATAAATTAACGGGTGGATTTCTTCGCATGCGAACTTTCACGCAAGTCCTGGAACCGGAATATTTCCAGCAATTCCGCTGCATTGCCGGCGCCTGTCCCGATAGCTGCTGCATCGGCTGGGATGTGGCGGTTGACCAGGCAACGTTCGAACGTTACCAATACTGTCCTCAGCCGGAATTGCAGGAGTTGCTTCAGAATCATGTCGTCCGCAACAGCGAACCGGTCGGCGGCTCAGGCTATATCCCTTACGCCCTGATCAGGCTTCAGGACGGTCGTTGCCCGTTTCTTGAACCGGATGGGTTGTGCCGGATTCAGCGGCAATGGGGCGACGAAGCGCTATCCGACACTTGCGCCGGTTTCCCCCGCAGCTACAATGCGGTGGGCGATATACTGGAGCGCTCTCTATGCCTTTCCTGCCCCGAAGCGGCCCGTCTGGTGCTGCAAGAAGACGCGCCGTTACGGTTTGTTTCCGCCGAAACGTCTATCACACTGCCTGAGAACACTGTCGATTCAGTGGAAACCTCAACTGCACTGCTGCCGGTACGCGCCCTGGTCCTCTCGCTTTTGCAAAACCGTTGTGATCCGCTCTGGCTGCGACTGCTGAAGTTGGAGCAGTTTTGCCGCCGACTGGCGCAGTTGCCTCCTGCTGAATATGACAAAAAACTCCACCAGTTGCTGGAGGAGTTTACGGTGGATATAGAACGCGGCGGACTCGGCGCAATGCTGGCCGAGGCCGCTGCCGCACCGGAGCTGCAGTTGCACGCGGTGAAGCTGCTGCTCGACCATCGGCTGCAACTGGGCCAGGTCGGCGATCCGTTCCTACGCCATGTCCGTCTGTTCCGGCAGGCGCTGGGCTATGACGCCGGCGCTTCGCCGGAATCGGCCGCCCTGAAGTATCAGGCGGCCTATACGGAATTTTATCAACCGTTCCTGACGCAGCACGCCGCAATGCTGGAAAACGTTCTGGTCAACCACGTCTTCCAGACGCTGTTTCCGTTCGGGCCGCAGCAAAGTCTTCAGTTGGAACGTCGCGGCATCTACGAGAACTTTCTGTTGCTGGCGCTGCATCATGCAATGCTCAACACGCTCCTGATCGGCCAGGCCGCTTACTGGCGAAGGGACTTCAATCGAAAGCACGCCGCCGAACTGATTCAGAGTTTTGCCAAGACGATCGGCCACAACCGCCTGTTTCTCAGCCAAGCCCTCGGGTTTCTCGCCGCCGCCAATCTGAATGATGCGGCTGGCGTAGCGGTACTGGT
>CAZOJA010000071.1:0-10254 GCA_964579955.1 uncultured Veillonellaceae bacterium
TGATAAATGCCGACATGGGAAGCGCCTTTTTCGTAGGTTTCAAAGAATACCAAATCACCGGGTTTCAGTTCTTTCTTGTTCTTGACCGGCTTGCCGACCGTATACTGGATATCCGCAGTGCGAGGCAACTTGATGCCATGTTTGTTGAAAACATACATCACAAAGCCCGAACAGTCGAATCCTGCCGGCGTCGCACCGCCAAACCGGTATTTGACCCCTTGGAAAGATAGGGCTGTCTTCAGAATACCGGCAGCATTCTTGTCCAGCGGCGGATTCTTGCCCGGCGCAGTCGCGGCTGTTTTGGCCGGAATCGGTTTGCCTGTCAGCGCCTGATAGGTTTTTGCCTCGACAATGCCGTCCGCCTTCAGTCCGACCGCTTTTTGAAAACTGATGACCGCCTGGCGGGTCAGGATAGAGAATTTTCCATCGACCTGGCCGCCAAAATAGCCGGCTTCCTTTAAACCTTTCTGGATCTGCTCGACGGCCGGACCTGTATCGCCGGTCGTGTATTGCACTTCGGCAGCCCAAACGGACGGACTGAAGACAAGCACCAGGCAGAAGAATAGCAGGAACAGGATTTTTTTGCCCAGCACCGCTGCATCACCTCGTTTATTGCGTATTGCGATTATTTCACGACTAGCACAGGAATCTTGGCATGTTGGGTCACCCGCGACACCACGCCGCCCATCAGGAATTCGGCAATGCCGCTCAGGCCTCGGTTCCCCATCACCAGCATCCGGTAGTTTCCTTCGTCGACGACGCTGAGAATCCGCTCCGCCGGATAGCCGAATTCTATCTTGGTCTCGACCGCAAACGGGTACCCGGACAATTTTTCTTCCGCCTGCTTCAGCAGAGTTCTGCCGGTTTCCTGAATCGCTTCGATATCACGGGGAATGAACAATGGCGAGCCGTCGATGCTGGGAATCGTGTTGTAGGGCTGTACCACGTGCATCACCGTAATCTCGCTGCCGAATTTCTCGCCGAGCGTCCTGGCGTGCTCCAGTGCGTGCCAGGCCATCTCCGAACCATCGATCGGAACCAGAATTTTGCTGAACATGCGAATCCCTCCCTCACATTTCGTAGCTATTAATTATTTCGACTGGTCAGGATGTCTCTTCCAACGTCTTGATCCGCTGTTCCACCGAAGGACGCAGCAAATCCCCTGTCGGCGCCAGTCGCAGGAACGTCCGGAAATCGCCAAGCGCTTCCGCCTTGTTGCCGAGTTGTTCATAGGCGATGCCCCGGTTGTGATAAGCGGTATGGTTCTGCGGCGCTAATTCGATGCCCCGCGAGTAATCCAGCACCGCATCGTTCCACTGGTCCAGTTGGGCAAACACCGTGCCGCGACTGAGCCAGGCCTCGGCGTAATTCGGGTCGATCTCAATCGCTTTGTTCAGGTCTGCCAGCGCCTGTTCATATTGTTTCAGCCGCCGATACACCAGGCCGCGATTGCTGAGCGCCTGCACATCGTTGGGATTGATGCCGATCACCGTGTTAAAATCCTTGATCGCCTCTTCGTATTTCCGTGTGGCGACCAACGCAACCCCGCGCCAGAAATAGGCATCCGCATGCCTGTCATCCAACTTGATCGCCTGACCGCAAGCCGCAATCGCCTCCGGATATTCGTAAGCCACCACGTGCTTGCGGCACTGGTTGGTCAATTCCACTTTCTTTTCCGCCGCAATGGCCACCGACCAGGCCAGGCTGACTATCAGTGCCGAGAGCAGGATAGCCTTCATGAATCGTTTCATTTTGCGCCCTCCTGAGCCAAGTATTCCATTATTTGATTATTATAATATTCGCCGACCGGACGCCCTTTCCTGCACTAATCCTGCAGTTGCTCACGCAGCAAACGGATCTGTGGTTCCGCATTCAAAAAAGCTGCCACAACCTGTGGGTCAAAGTGTTTACCGCTGTCCTGCATGATAATTTCGCAGGCGGCTTCATGCGACATGGCTTCTTTGTATACCCTTTTGGAACAGATTGCGTCATAAGCATCGATAAGCGCCATGATCCGGGCCGACAAAGGGATCTGCCCACCGGCCAATCCTTCGGGATATCCGGAACCATCCCAGCGTTCATGGTGATAGCGCGCGATTTCAATGCCGATTTTCAGCAATGCGTTGGGATGCTCGCGATAAACGGCCGCCAAGGTCTCGGCGCCGATGATCGGATGCGTTTTAATGATTTCGAATTCGGCCGGGGTCAGTTTGCCCGGCTTCAGCAACACCAGGTCGGAAATCCCCACCTTACCGATGTCATGAAGCGGGCTCGCATGGTACAACATGTTGATGAACGATTCGTCGATAAGATCGGAATCCGCTGATGTCTCCCATCGCAACTGAGTCGTCAGCAGACGGCACATTTTCTGCACCCGTTCCAGATGCTTGCCTGTTTCATCATCCCTGGACTCTGCCAATTTGGCCAGGGCAAAAATCGTTGCCAGTTGAGCGTCAGAAATTTGTTTCACCTGGGTTTGCACCATTGCTTCCAGGTTTCGGCTATAATTCTCCAGTTCCTTTTGCATCGACCGCAGTTTGAGATGTGTCGCCACCCTGGCCTGTATTTCCTGAATTTTGAACGGTTTTGTGATGTAATCCACGCCGCCGGTCTCAAAGGCTCTGAGTTTATCGCCGGTGTCAGCCAGCGCACTGAGAAAAATGACCGGAATATCCTTCAAGTCCGCATCCTGCTTCAGGATTTCACAAACTTCATATCCATTCATTTCCGGCATCGTAATATCAAGCAAAATCAGGTCCGGCGGATTGGCCTTGGCGGTTTTCAATGCCATACGGCCACTGGAAACCGGTCGCACTGAATAGCCTTGCTCTTTCAGCATCAAGGCCAGAATCTGCAGATTCTCCGGAACATCATCAACAATCAGGATATCGTGGCGAACATTGGGCTGGACCAAATCACGCATCTTGGTTCCTCCTTGATTCCAGCATACTTTCCAAAGCTTCGTAATCATATTTCTCGACCAGCTCTCGCAGACATTGCACAGTTTCCGCCAGTGTACCTACACGCTCTACAACAGAACCGCCGATTTCCTCCAATAAATCGAGCAATCGATAATAGTCACCGTAACTTGCTGCCTGACGCAGTGCCGAAACCTGTTCGACAGACAACACCGACAGGTCCGGCTTGCTGCAATCCAGCGCATGAACTTCACATTCGGTCAAATTGTTTTCCTCCGAATAAAGATAGGTCACGGATAGCATTTCACCAATGGCGTGCAACAAGTCCATCTCTTTGAACGGTTTGCGGATATATGCACTCATCCCGTATTCGTAAGCCTTTAGCTCCGCCTCCTCGAACACATTTGCCGATATGCCGATCACTTTGGCATCGGGGCAGCGTTGACGAATTTGCCGCGTGGTTTCATAGCCGTCCTGCCCGGGCATCATCACGTCCATCAGAATCAGGTCCGGTTGGCAGGTTTCGACCATTTGCAATGCAGCAGCGCCGTCTGCCGCCTCACAGACTTCAAAACCGATCTGCTGCAGGAAACTCTGCAAAAATTCGCGATTTAGCTTCTCGTCATCTACAATCAGGATACGCGGACGCAAACCAGTCGCCAGGCCGACCACCCGTCTTTGTTCAGGGCATAGCCGTGCATCGGTAACCGCCCGGGCCCGGATATGCACACAGAAGCAACTTCCTTTACCCAGTTCACTCTCCACAACAATGTCGCCACCCATCATCCGCGCCAGCGACCGACTGATCGAAAGCCCCAGACCGGTCCCGCCGGCCTGTGCGCCTTCGCGGGTCTGATTGAAAATCTGGAAGATTGCTTCATGATCGGCAGCGGCGATTCCCATGCCGGTATCCTCGACTTCAATGAACAGATGGCATTCGTTCGGTCCGCAGCTAATGCAGGGTTCTGTCCATAGCCGCAGGTCAATCCGACCTGCATGGGTAAACTTCAGTGCATTGCCCAGCAAATTGATCACTATCTGTCGCAGTTTCTGCTGGTCGGCGACATAATGGACGAATTCCAACCGGTCGGCATTGACGGTGAATACCAACGCCTTGTCTTCGATCTTGTGCCGAAACATGCTGTCCAGATAATCAAGCATCACCCGGATATCGAATGCCTCAGCATTGATCCGCATCTGGCCGGCTTCAATCTTCGAAGTTTCCAGCACGTCGTTGAGCAATTCCATTAAATGTTCGCCGCTGCGACTGATGGTGCTGAGATAATGCCGCTGTTGATCGGATAAAGAACCGTCGCGCAGCAAGAGTTCGGTAAACCCCAGAATCGCGTTCATCGGCGTTCGGATTTCATGCGACATATTCGCCAAAAATGCGCTCTTCATCCGGGTGGCGCTTTCCGCCTCCTCTTTCGCCCGCAACAATGCCTGCTGGGCGAATTTCTGCTCGGTTATGTCTTCCTTGACCGCCAGATATGCCGAAATGGTTCCCTGCTCATCGCGAATCGCCGTAATCGACGCTTTTTCCCAGAATAAGCCCCCGTTCCGCTTCCGGTTGAGGAATTCCCCCTTCCACTCCTTACCGGCAGCGATGGTCCCCCACATATCCTGGTAAACTTCCGGCGGCGTTCTGCCAGATTTGAGAATCCGGGGATTCTTGCCGATCGCGTCGGCCGGGCTGTAACCGGTCACATCGGTAAACCGGGGATTAACATAGGTAATGTTGCCTCTCAAATCAGTGATTACTGTCGCTGCCGGACTCTGCTCCACCGCAGTCGACAATTTCCTAAGCTGCTCACGGGTAGTGACGTTTTCGATCGCAATTCCGGCCCAGTGCGCAGCTTCGATGATCAGCTCCAGTTCGTCCGGATTGATGCTTTTGTTCTTTCGCCAGTGGACGACCAGTGCCCCAAGCAACTGCCCAGTGCCGGCCACGAGCCACTCCGTATGTTCCACCGCAAATCCGGCGTTTTGCATCAATTGGTGATAGAAACCCAATGACGGGCGTTGTGAACCTGCAAGCGGCGCCATATCTTCCTGGACAACACCGCGTTGATTAACTGCGGCAACATCGGTCGGCAACCGGGAGCGGGCACCGAGCAGCAACTGACGTTTTTCTGCATCCACGATCAAGATGCTGCAGACGGCTTCCTTCATTTCTTCGTTCAGATATTGAATGATGCTTTCGAGAATTTCCCGGCGTGAAGCGCCGATAGCAAGCATCTCCAGCGTCTGACGTTGCCGCGACTGCCGCTTCTCCTGGTTCTTGCGATCGGTGATATCAAACACCGTCGCCCGCGAATGCAGGAAATTCCCTGCCTCATCCATGCGAGCCGTGGCATTGACCAGCACCGGAAAGCGCGAACCATCCTTGCGGACGACTTCGTATTCGATGGGTTCGCCAAAACCGCGTTTTTGCACCAGAGCAAACAACTGGTCGAACACCTGAGCGCTTTGCGGCGACAGCAGCGACCGGAAGCGGACTTTGCCAATCAATTCTTCACGCTGATAACCCAGCCAGTTCAGTTCCGTCTGATTGACCCGCAAAAACACGCCATCCTTGTCCAGGGAGTGATAGCCGCAGGGAGCGTTGTCATAGAGATCGGCGACTTCGGCCGACCGTTCATCGATGCGCCGTTCCAGTTCGGCGTTCAAATTCTTCAGGAGAAACTCGGTCTGTTTGCGATGGATCGCCACCGCAACCTGATTGGAAATGATATTCAGCATTTCCATCTGCGCCGCGCTGATGACCTTGCCGTGCGCATCGGCCTGCACCACCAGAGCGCCCAGCATCTCGCCGCCCGGGCTGCGCAGCGGAATCGCCAGGTGTTCGGCCGCCGAAATATTTGTCTGATCCGGGGGCTGCAACACCTTTCCCCTAGTCGTGTGCCGATAAATGACCACGCGGTCGCCGCTGCGAATCACCTGATCAATCAACTCTTCCACCGATAATTCCTCGTCCGGCCGGCAGGCCTCTGCAAAGTCGGAAATCTCCATCGTTTTCTTCGTTTCATCATACAAAGCAATGAAAATCCTTTTGCCCGGCACGATTTCGGCGACAACCTCATGAATCAGCCGGAAAAGCCCCCGCAAATCGAGCGTCGAACTGGCGGCTTCAGAAATTTTGAACAAAGTTGCTCTCAAGTGTTCCGACGCATCGCGCTGCAGTATGGTGCGAACAAAAAAAAGAAAAGCCATAGCAATCAGCACGCTGATTACTATGGGCATAAATTCGTCCTCGCTGGCAAAAAAAGTTCCCCAGGCATTGGCAATCAGCAATGCCGAGAATACGGCAACAATGAACAATTCGACCAGACTGGCCTGTTTAAGCTTCGGTTTCAGCATCTTCAGTCAGTCCCTTGCCCAGCTGTTCCAGTTGTTCGACCAAAGAAAGTTCCTTTTGCAACGAAGATTCCAACACCGTTAGAATCTCAGCGATGTCTTGAGCCTGGTCGCCGCCAGAATTCAAAGCCGATTTCTCCGTCAGCTTTTTCCGCAAAAGATAAATCGCCATCGATCTAGCAGAGAAATGACTTTTCAGCGTATGACAGATTCTCAGTAATTGAGTTTTTTCGTCGTCTTTCATGCTGTTCCTGCTCTATTGCTTTCACTTTTCTGTTATTCACTTACTATTTTAAGGAAATCCCCGGCGGAACGCAACTACCTTCGGGCCGGCCGGCCGAGCAGATAGCCCTGACAGTAACTGAATCCCATCTGTTGAAGCGCCTGAAGCTGTTCCTGGCGCTCGACCCCTTCCACCACCACTTCGTATCCCATCTTTTGCGACATGTGCAACAGCGATTCGGCAAGCTGGGCGCTGCGACTTTGCACGCCGCCGTCAATCCCGTCCGTCAGCGACTTATCAATTTTCAGCGTCGTTATCGGCAATTTCGCCAGATAAGTGAACGAGGAGTACCCGGTACCGAAATCGTCCAGAGAGATGCCGATGCCACGGTCCCTCAGCTGCGCCAGACAGGCGGCGTTTTTTTCAAAATCGCTCATCAGCAGACTCTCGGTTACTTCCAGTTGCAGGGCATCCGCCGGTACACCGCTCTGTGCCAAGGTAGCCTGCACAATCTCGACAAAATCCGGCTGCGTCAGTTGGCGCACCGACAAATTGACTGCCACTTGAGCGAACCGGCCGGCTCTCTGCTGCTCTCGGAGCGAAAAACGACAGGCTTCTTCCAACACCCACTGGCCGAGCGGCAGGATCAGATTTGAATTCTCAACAACCGGAATGAATTCACCCGGCGATACCCGGCCAAGCAACGCGCTTTCCCAGCGGAGCAGCGCTTCATAGCCGGCAATGGACGGCGGTTGCTGACGGATATCGAACACCGGCTGGTATTCCAGATAAAACTCCTGTCGACCCATCGCATGGTTGAGTTGTTCGCGAATCGCATAACTGCGGTCAATCGCCTGCAGCATAGAGTCATCGAACACCCGGCAACAGGAGCCGCTCTCCTGTTTGGCCTGGCGCAGCGCCATGTCCGCCTGGCGGATCAGCTCGTCAAGATTGCAGGCCCCTTGTTTTCCATCGGCAATTCCGCAACGCAGTTGAACGCAAAAAGTGCCGGTATGCGTCTGGATGCAGACCGACTCGATGGTTTCGAACGCCTGCTGCGCCTTCGCCAAACCATCGCCATCCGCAAATAGCAGGATGAATTCCGCTCCGCCGGAACGTCCGACAATCGCCTTTTGGCTGAACACATCCCGTAAGAAATCTGCAAACCCGGCCAGGTACTCGTCGCCGGCAGCTCGCCCGTGCGCCGCGTTGATCAGGGCAAACTCCCGGATATCGATCAACATCAGGGCCAGACAGCCTTCGTCACGGTGAATTTCCCGGAACAGGCTCTCCAATCCTCGCCGGTTGTAGACTCCGGTCAGTTCATCGTGCTCTGCTCGGTACTTCTCAGCTTCCGCCCGCTGCTTCAGATCGGAAATATCGGCCAGAACCCCAAGCAACTTGAGGGCTTTTCCGTTTTCGTTACGCACCGCCCTTAATCTCGCCAACACCCAGTTCCAACTTCCATCCGCCATGCGAACCCGATACTCCGGTTCGTACATCGCAGCGGATCCGGTCATATAGGCTGCCATCGATTCCTGGCGCAGCGGCTCATCGTCCGGATGGATGTGCGACAGATAGTCGTCCCAGGAATAAGTTCCGTCACGATCGGTCAGACCGATGCGCTGACGCCAGTTTTCCGACATAAGAACCGTGCGGCGTTGCAGATCGATTTCCAGATAACCGATGCCAGAAAACTCCATCGATTGCCGAAACCGTTCTTCATTCTCCTGCAGGGCCTCGGTCGTGCGGCGTCGTTCAATCGCCTGCGACACTTGGGCCGCGATAATCGACAGTGCTTCCAGGTCTTCCTGTCTCAGCGGCCGGTCATCCTCCCGTACCGAAAACACTGAGATTGCGCCGAAAATATTGCCACTGCTGTCCTGCAGCGGCGCTCCGGCCCAACTTTGATAATTCAGTTGCCGCACCGTCACTTCACCGTTTTGCAATAACTGTTCCAGCCCGACCGACGTCAGAAAAACCGGACTTCTCTGCCGGATCACATAACTGGTTAGGCCGTGTTCAGCCAGCGGCCGATGCAAAGGGATCAGCGCCGTTTCATCCGCGCAGTAGGGCCGGATAAGCTGACAACGGGCTGTGTCTATCAAGGAAACATAGAAGTTTTTCGCCGGCAAGACCCGGGCCACCAACTGATGAACCGTCCGATACAGTTCGTCCAATGACGAAGCGCGAACCGCAGTTTCAGCGATTTCCCGCAACACAGCCTGCATCGCAAGCGCGGAACTGAGGTCGGCTGTTTTTTCGGCCACCCGGTTTTCCAGTGCATTATTCAGTTCGCCCAGGGTTTGGTTGAGCGATGCAATCTCCTCATTCATCGCCGAAATCGTCATATTTTGGTCCGTCAGGTCACGGTTGGCAGCTTGCAGCGCCTGCGTCCGTTCGGCAACCTTGCTTTCCAGTTCATCCACATGTCCGCTGGCCTTATCCAACAGACCGTTGATTGTTCGGCCCACCGCGGCGAATTCATCATTGCCGCGAATCGGCAAGCGAAATTCGGAAAGATTGTCGACATCGATACTAGCGACACCTTCTTTGAGCAACGCCAACGGCGAAATGACAAACCGCCTAATCAAAAACAAAAATGCAAGTAAGATCAGTACAGAGACCAGAAGAACCAAAAGGAACGCCAGTGTCATCTGCTCTTCCACCCGGATGAATTCTTCCAGCGAAATGAAACTGCCGAGTTTCCAGCTCGTACCGGCAATTGGCTGATAGTCGAGAAACCCTTCGCTTCCCCTTAGTGAAACTTTCACCGCACCGTCAGGATTCGCCACCGCCAGCTGCACCGCACGAAGGTGGTCCGAATCAAGAGTTGAGCCGGTCAGACGGTCCTTTGGATAATCAGGATGCGCCAAGACATTGTTGTTGCCATCGACCAGAAAGGAAAAGCCGTATTTTCCAATCTTCTTGTCCGTGACCAACCGGGTGACCGTCTCAACCGATACATCGCCGCCCAGTACGCCAAGCAACGTCCCCTCACGATCCCGCACCGGTTTGGCGACAGTCACGATCATCGCATCTTTGCTGGCATTGACAAAGGCCTCGGTGATAATGAGCCGGTCCTGAACCAGCGCCATCACATACCAGGGCCTTTTGCGCAAATCAAAACCGGGCGGTGGTTGCCAGCCGCTGGCGTTGATCATCCGATTATCTACACTGGCGAAGTAAAGCGATGCAAAAGCCGGATTGGACTGTTTCAACGCTTTCAGGTACTCAAGAGTATCTTCGTCGCGCCATCTTTTTAAACCGATAAATTCGGCCGCATCGCTGACAACCTGAGACTGCATCGTCAGCCAACCCTCAATTTGCCTGGTCAAAACTGCAACGGAAGCACCCGCCAATCGTTCCGCATTCTCATGAACCAGTGTCCGAGAATTCACATATTGTGTATATAGTCCACCGGCAATCGTCAAAATCACAAGGAGAGCAAGCAGATAAAACTTCCGATAAAGATTACCCATGATTGCACTTCCCCGACATATAGCAGCTCCGGCTCTTCACACTTTCCCTCTCCCGTTTCTAGTGTTTTCCGGTAATCTCTGTCAGATTTATTCGACACCGGCTGCAGCAAACCCTGCGCCTGGCAGAAATTTGGTCCACTACCTACAGGCCGCGCTTTAGAGTGCGCAAGAGAAAACAAAAAGACCTACAGATTGCTCCGTAAGTCTTGCTTCACTGCATTGGTGCGGTAGAGTGGATTTGAACCACCACGAGGTTGCCCCCGCCAGCCCCTCA
>CAZOJA010000072.1:0-7381 GCA_964579955.1 uncultured Veillonellaceae bacterium
ACCACCGGCTCTCTGAAACGGACTTGCCATTATTCCGCTCCCAATCATCACATTTGAATAGCTATGATGAAATTGTCTCGGATTTTGTATACATTATCGCAGAGGCTGTATGCCGTGTCAATAGCAACAAGATAAATATTTTTCAAATGGAACAATGTTCTCTGGAAGGGGACTTGGTGGTGGACCGGGTTTGTTTAGAAGCCGTATCATGCAATATTTTTTCCTGAATCTGCATTTTCCTGTAGCAGAGCCAATGAATTGTCTTTATAATGAAGGAAACAATCCTTGGCGGTGCAAGACGGACCGACCGGGCAGGAGGGAAGAGTCGCATGCGTTACGAAGGCACTATATATCGTCCGCCCAGCGAGGCCCACAGCCTGCTGATTCAATGTACGATCGGCTGCCCCCACAATCGTTGCACGTTTTGCGCAATGTACAAAGACAAGAAGTTCCGGATCCGACCTGTGGCGGAAATCCTGCAGGACCTGGATTCGGCCTGCGGGTACTACGGAGAAAACGTTCAGAGTCTGTTCTTGCCTGACGGGAACACCATCCTGATGAAGACGGCGGAACTGATTGAGATATTGCGTCATGCCCGCAGACTGTTTCCCCGCCTGTCGCGGATTACCATGTATGGATCGGCGCAGTTCCTCAATCTGAAATCGCCTGATGAACTGAAATCCCTGCGCGAGGCCGGGCTTGACCGGATACATTCCGGAATGGAAAGCGGCGATGACATAACGCTGCAGCGGATTTGCAAGGGGTCGACCGCCGAACAAATCGTCGCTGCCGGTCGAAAAGTTCTTCAGGCGGGCATGGAGCTGAGCGAATATGTCCTGATCGGCATCGGCGGATTGGAGCGAACACGAGAGCATGCGACAGCGAGCGCCAGCGTCCTCAATGCGATCAATCCCGATTTTATCCGTCTGCGGACGCTGATTCCCATGCCGGGGACGCCGCTGTTCGATGCCTACCGACAAGGCGACTTCCAGCTGCTCGGACCGCATCAGGCGCTAGCGGAAACCCGCTTGTTCATCGATAACTTAACTGTGGAAGGAACGCAGCTCTTTAGCGATCATCATTCGAATTACGCCTGGGTTCACGGCCGCTTGCCGCAGGAAAAGGTGCGTATGATCGAGAAGATCGACGAGTTGCTGGCTTTGCCGGAATCCCAATTTCGTCCGCCGGCAGAAGGGGCGTTGTAAAATCCTTTGATTTTACCGGAATTTCTGCAGCGAGAAAAAGGAAATTTGGAAATTGTGTCGAAGCTGAAACAAGGATGTAATTAATTATGATGCATTCTACAGGAGGCCCGAGTGGAGTTTCTTTTGGTTCCATTACTTGCCATCATTGTGGTGACATTCGGAATCTATAAACTGACAGCGATGATATTCCATATCCGTTTATCCGGGGCATTGCTGGCATTGCTGGTTGTGTTCGCCTGGTTGGTTTCTTTGGTGTTGCCTGGCCTGTTTTTCCAAAAGGCCGGTTTTTTGGGTTCAGTGGGCATTTCTTTAGCCAGTGCGGTTGGTTTTGCCTGGCTGGCGACTACTTTCGACGCCAAGCGGCAGTCTCCGCAGGTATCGGCGGTAGCGACGGGAGGAGAAACACGAATCCATTCAACTGAACAGACTGTGGCCTGGACACCGCCGGCAGAAGCGACGGCTCCTTTGTTGCCGAAAGAAGAATGGCGCGAAGTTGTCGTAGAAGCAACCCATAGTTTGTCAACTGAGGAACCCCGGAATGTGCAGGAACCTGCGCTGGAACCAGCCGATGCAGCTGCCGAAGAGTCCGCCAACCAAACGGCGGTTGCCGTTGCAGCCGGACCGGAGCAACCTGTGGCGGCAACGGTTTCTATACAGGACGTAGCGGCGATATCTGAAGCTTATCTGCTCGACGAGGATTATCTGGAGCCGGATTCCGATGAAGTTCCGGAGGTTGCAGCAACTGCGGATCTGGTCGAACCTGAGGTGGAAGCGGCGCAAGAGCCTGAAGAACCTGAAGTTTGGGCAGAACCGGAAGCATCAGCAGAGCCGGCAGGTCAGGCAGTTCAGAATGTGCTGCCGGTAGAGTCTGATGCGCAACCGGCATCCGATTCACTGGAGGATTTGTTGGAATTCGCTTTTGCCCAGCGCTCGCAGGGCAATGCAACCGGAGCGTTGACGACGTTCCGCCTGATCCGTGGGTTGTATGCCGATAGCCTCGCATTGCCGATGGTGGTTGCTGAAATCGTCAGCACGCTGCAAAGTCAGGGGCACTATCAGGCAGCGATTGACGAACTGTCGGAAATCGCCGATATGCCGATGATCCGACTGGATTCGCGGTTGGCCGGGACCTTTGTCCAGAAGCTCGATTTCTTGCAATTATTGCGGCAACGATTGATCGAACGCGGTTTCCCGGACCTGCCTTTCGATCAGGTTCCGATGGAATGGCAGGCGGAGATAGAACAGGAATTATTGACGGGAAACCGTGTGCAATCTTAATTATATAGTGTGGAGGGTTATTGATGAAAAAGAGCGCGGACATTCTTAGACTGCCGGTAATCAGTATCAGTGAAGGGAAACAGGTCGGAACGGTGAAGGACCTGGTGATTGACGCTTCGCAAGGCGCGGTTGTTGCATTGGTGGTTGACGACGGATCTTGGTATCTCGGCGCCAAAGTATTACCGTTCAATGCGATTACCGGTCTTGGCGAATCAGCGGTAACCGTAGAAGGAACCAGCAATCTCATCCCTGTCTCCACACTTCCGCGGATTGAACAACTGATGGCGGCAGGCGTCAAGGTGATTGGGACCAGAACATTGACGCGCTCTGGACATATGGGCGGCAAAGTCGTGGAAATCGTGATTGATGAATCCGGTCGGATCAATACCTGTGAAGTGGAAGAAAACATCGGCGAACGGATCATGATCCCGGTGCAGCAGATCGTGACCTTTGGCAAAGATGTGTTGATCGTCAATGAAGCGATGGATCCTTCCGGACGAAGTACGTTGGGAATGCGGCAACCCGCCGCGGCTTCCTATGCAGCCCCTGAGCCGTCAGCCCCACCGGCGTCCCCTGCGCCTGCGCCGGCAGCTTCCGATGATGCCGCACAGCTGTTTGAAGAGAAGCAGCGACGTTATTTGCTCGGCAAGAGGGTAAACCGCCGGATTGCTGCGGCCGATGGCAGTGTGATCATCGAACAGGGCGGTGAAATCACGGAAGAGGTTCTGCAACGAATCCGTGAAGAAGACAAGATGATCGAGCTGACGATGAATTTGCGCCTGTAAGCGCGGAACCGGCATCAAGAATCCCCGCATCAGCGGGGATTCTCAATCTGTCAAAGCAATTGGAAGCGTTTGAAGCGGATGGGAGTGCATTTACACGCGCTTAATCAGTTTTTTTCTGTTGATTCTGCTAATGGGAGGCGTATTGTTGGTAGCCAATGACATCGCATTGGTTTATTCCGACATGCTCTGCCCCGGCCTTAGCCTGGCTGACGTTCCGGTTGGCGGATTATCGGTGGGAGAAGCGGAAAAGCTGATGGCACAGGCATTATCGCGGCGACAGGCGGAACCTTTGCTCGTATTGCAATGGGGCGAAAAAAAATGGCAGGTTCCCTGGGAATATGTCAGCAGCCGGCCAGAGCCGGCCGCATTGGTTCGTAGGGCCTATGGCGTCGGTCGGACAGGAAATGTCCTTGAACGACTGGAAAGCCAGTTTGTGAGCCGCCATGGCGGCAGGACAATCCGGTTGGGTTTTACGCCGGATCAGGAGAAACTCCGTTCGTTCATCAGCGAGATTGCCGTCGGACAAAATCGTCGCCCCCAGGATGCATCGGTGAGCGATCTGCATCACACCGTACGCATTGAGACTGAGGTTAACGGCATTGAAGTGGATGTCGCGGCAACGCTGCTCAAAGCAGCGCAGGCGATTACGGACGGCAAACTGGTGACATTACCGCTGGTTGTCAAGGAAAGCCCGGCTACGGTTCGGGCGGCCGATCTGCAAGGAATCGACGGTCTTTTGGCTTCCTTTGCCACGACCTTTGACGCTGGTGACGAAGACCGGGCCTTTAATATCCAGCTGGCTGCAGGCAAACTGAACGGCATGCTGGTCAAAGGCGGTGGCGTGGTCTCGTTCAACGACCGTGTCGGTGCGCGGCTGCCGGAAGCGGGCTACCGCAAGGCGCCGACGATGGCAAGCACGGGGATGGTTATGGACTGGGGCGGGGGCGTATGCCAGGTTTCCAGCACATTCTACAATGCCGCTTTGCTGGCGGACTTCAAGGTGCTGGAACGAAGCGCCCATTACCAGCCGCCGGCCTATGTCCCGCTGGGACTGGACGCGACGGTGGCGGACGGGCAGATCGACCTGAAACTGAAAAGCGGGTCAGCCTACCCGGTCTATATAAAAAGCACGGTCGAAGCCGGCAGGCTGGAAGTCCGCATCTATGGCAAACGTGGAGAAAATTCAGCCGCCGTGCGGATGGAAACGGTTGAAAAAGTGTCGCGGGCGCCGCATACGTTGATTGTGCAGGATCCGCTGTTGCCCGTCGGTATTGAGGTTGTAGACGAAGAGGGGACTGCCGCGTTTACGGTTACGGTGCAGCGTGTCAAGATGCAGGGTGATAAGGAGCTCTCA
Source organism: uncultured Veillonellaceae bacterium (assembly GCA_964579955.1). Classification (GTDB taxonomy): domain Bacteria; phylum Bacillota; class Negativicutes; order UBA1444; family UBA1444; genus UBA1444. Next base: position 4,623 of record CAZOJA010000072.1, read on the forward strand.
CGGGAAACGATATCCACCGATGAATTTGAGGGCGCCAACCGGGTTGTGCGGATAGGAACCCGCAAGGATTCGGCAGCCAGCGGCAAATGAAACAGGCAGAATTATCTGTTGCAGTTTTTTGCTGATATGGTACAATCATATCGGGTTTTTGCCCGCTGGAACAAAGCGTAAAAGGGGAGTGGATATGCAAAAGGAATTTCATCTATCCCAGGCCGATGTCAAACGGCTGGCGGAGCAGTTTGGGACGCCGCTGCTGGTTATGTCGGTCGAACAGGTAAAACGCAATTACCGCACCTTGAAGGAGTTTATGCCCCGGGTCAACATTCATTATGCGGTCAAGGCAAATCCGGACGAACGGATTGTCCGCACGTTGAAGGACCTGGGGTCTTGTTTCGATGTTGCTTCGGACGGCGAAATTTTTCAGTTGCAGGAACTGGGGATCGGCGGCGACCGCATGGTGTTCGCCAATCCGATCAAACCGGTGCACAGCATCGAAACGGCCCGACAGGCAGGAATCAGATATTATATGGTGGACAGTGAACCCGAAATCGAAAAAATGGCGCGTGTGGCGCCCGGTGCAGGAGTTTTGGTGCGGGTTCGCATGCAAAACCCGGAAGCATTGATCGACCTCAATAAAAAATTTGGCGCGGAACCGGGCGATGTCATCCGGCTATTGCTCAAGGCGCGCGAATGCGGGCTGGATGTCGCCGGACTGGCTTTCCATGTCGGTAGCCAGGCAACGCAGCATCACGCGTACCTGAACGCCATCAAACTATGTCGGGGATTATTTGACGAGGCGCTGGGCCTGGGGATGAAACTGCGCATTCTTGATATCGGCGGCGGCTTTCCGATTCGGGCGCCCGGCAGTGAAAAAATCAACATTCAGGCAATTTTCAGTTCAATCAATGCTGCGCTAGAGGAATACTTCCCGGCGACTGAAATCTGGGCGGAGCCGGGCCGGTTTATCTGTGGCACGTCGGTCAAGCTGATCACACGGGTGATTGGCAAACAGCACCGCGACAACCAGGACTGGTATTTCCTTGACGAAGGGATTTACGGCACTTTTTCCGGCGTGATTTTTGACCATTGGGATTACGAATTGCTGCCGTTCAAAGACGAACTCTTGATTTCTGCGACGTTCGCCGGGCCGAGCTGCGATTCGTTCGATGTGATTTTTCGTGAGAAGGAGACGGTTCGCCTGGATGTCGACGACTTGCTGCTGGTGCCGGACATTGGTTCGTACAGTTCGGCTTCGGCGACGACGTTCAATGGGTTTTCCAAAGCCAAAGTGGTCGTGTGGGAACAAGTAGGGGGCGTTGTTCGGCTTGATGCCGCGGTCTAATGCATGACGTCCTCCGAACGATAAGAACAACGAGGAGGGGAAAACATGAGTACAAGCGGTCTCAATATCCGTCCCGACGGCGCACTGGACTTTTTGTCGATCGGCGCATTGGTGCATCGTCTGGACACGGGCGTGGTTCCGTTTCGCAAAGCGACGGAATGCCAGATTCACGTGAGCGGTGGCGAATACAACTGTGCAGCCAACCTGGCGGATTGTTTCGGCATGAAGACCGGGATTGCCACGGCGATGGTCGATTATCCCGTCGGCGAGATGATTGCCGATCGGGTCAAATCGATGGGAGTCAAACCGTTTTACAAGCATTTCAAGCATAATGGCGTCAACGGACCCAACATGGCTACGGTCTACAGCGACCGCGGCCAGGGTGTTCGACCGCCGGTCGTGTTCTACAACCGCTCGAACGAAGCGGGCGGCCTATTGAAACCCGGCGATTTTGACTGGAACCGGATTTTTGCCGATGGTGTCCGGTGGTTCCATAGCGGCGGAATTTTTGCCGCATTGTCGGAGACCACGCCGGAAATCATCATCGAAGGCATGCAGGCGGCAAAGGCTGCCGGCGCTGTCGTTTCCTTCGACCTGAACTACCGGGCCAAACTCTGGAATATCGTCGGCGGGCAAAAGCGGGCCGTCGAGGTTCTGGGAAGGATTTTGAAGAACGTGGATGTCCTGGTCGGCAATGAGGAGGACCTGCAGATGGGCCTCGGCATTCCCGGACCGGAAGTGGCCGCCACATCCAAACTGGATCCCAGCGCGTTCTTTGGCATGATCGACCAGGTGGTGGCCAAGCTGCCGCAGATCAAAGTCGTGGCGACGACGCTGCGCGAGGTCCATTCGACCAATCGCCACAGCTGGAGCGCCGTGGCCTGGATGAACGGAAAGACCTATATCGCGCCAACCGCCGAACTGGATGTGTACGACCGCGTCGGCGGCGGCGACGGCTTTGCTTCCGGCCTGTTCTTCGGTCTGCTCAGCGGACTGGAGCCCGACGAAGCGGTTCGGCTGGGCTGGGCCCATGGCGCTTTACTGACGACCTTCCCCGGTGATACGACCATGGCCAATCTGGAACAGGTGCGCGCCTTTGCCGCCGGCGGGTCGGCCCGGATCCAGCGCTAGAGCCTTCTACGCGAAGGAGTCTTTTCTTTAACTGATGACGTTGAATTTGCGGCGGGACGGATTGCTACAATCCGTTTCGCCGTATCCGTAAGAGGAGGCAACATGAGTAGATACAATCCGCTGGATGCTGGAGCGATCGCTGAACTGCAGCAAATCGTCGGTGAAAAATACGTCTGGACGGACCGCGACAAACTTGAACCGTATTCTCACGATGAGGTGACCGGCGAAAAATATGTTCATTATCCGGAGGCTGTCGTGCTGCCGGCCAATGCCGCCGAAGTCGCTG
>CAZOJA010000072.1:7481-10213 GCA_964579955.1 uncultured Veillonellaceae bacterium
TATGTTCATTATCCGGAGGCTGTCGTGCTGCCGGCCAATGCCGCCGAAGTCGCTGAAATCCTCAAATTGGCGAACCGGCGCCTGGTTCCGGTCGTGCCGCGCGGCGCCGGGTCCGGCTATGCCTGTGCTTCCGTAGCTTACGAAGGCGGGATCGTGCTGTCGACGGAACGGATGAACCAAGTGCTGGAGATCGACGAGGTCAATATGGTGATGGTCGTGGAGCCCGGCGTGCGCACGGCCGACGTGCATAAAATCGCCCTGGAGAAAGGCTACCTTTATCCGGGGGAACCGAGCAGCTCCGACAGCTCGTTTATCGGCGGCAATGTCGCGACCAACGCCGGCGGCTTGAAAGCGGTAAAATACGGCACTACCCGTCAACATGTCCTCGGCCTCGAAATCGTAACCCCGGAAGGGGAGGTAGTGAGCCTGGGCGGAAAGCTGAAAAAGGATTCGACCGGCTACGGTCTGACCCAACTGATGATCGGATCGGAAGGAACGCTGGGGGTCGTCACCAAAGTGCTGCTAAAAATGGTTCCGCGACCGAAACATGTGGTGGATCTGCTGGCGGTGTTTCCGTCCGCGGAGTCGGCGATCAACATCGTGGCCAAAGTGATGCAGTCGCCGATTCATCCGCTTTGCGTCGAATTCATGGATAACAAGGGCATCCGCTGTGCCGAGGCGTTTCTCAATGAAAAACTGCCGCACAGCGACAAGGGCTATTATGTCATCCTGTCGATTGACGGCAACAATGAAGAAGTGCTGGATGAACAGTGCGTGTTCATTGACGAACTGTGTTCGGCAAACGGCGCATTGGAAGTGTTGGTCGCCGATCCGGTGAAGATCTGGAAGGCGCGCAAATCCTTCGGCGAGGCGAACCGTGCCCGCAGCCTGATTTTTTCGGCGGAAGACACGGTGGTCCCGATGTCCTGCATCCCCGAGGTTGTGCGGAAGTTCGCCGAACTCGGCGCGAAATACGGCGTGAACATCCATATCGCGGCCCACGCCGCCGATGGCAACGTGCATGCCGACATTCTGAAGGAAGACATGCCGATGGAGCAATGGCTGGAGATATTGCCACAGCTGCAGGATGAGCTTTATGCGTTCATTTACTCGGTCGGCGGCAAGTTGTCCGGCGAGCATGGAATCGGCTACAAGCGGCTGGACTTGATGAAGAAATACTGTAATCCGGTGGAGCTGAAAATGATGAAAGCGATCAAACTGGCGCTGGACCCGAACCGGATCATGAACCCCGGCAAGATATTCAGCCTGGACTGAACGGCAACAGGAAAATCGTCAGAAACGCAGAAGATATACAGTATTGATCGAACGAATCTATAGATAGAGCAGGGAGGAATCACAGTGAAACCATTATCTGACATCGGACTGGTCGGACTGGCCGTAATGGGTGAAAATCTGGTGCTGAACATGGTGAGCAAAGGGTTTCAGGTTTCCGTATTCAACCGCACCACGGCAAGAGTGGATGAATTCCTGGCTGGACAGGCGGCAGGCAAGGCCGTCAAAGGAACCTATTCGCTGGCGGAACTGGCGGCCTCGCTGGAACGGCCGCGCCGGATCATGCTGATGGTCAAGGCCGGCAAACCGGTGGATGAGATGATCGAACAGATATTGCCTCATCTTGAACAAGGCGACATCCTGATTGATGGCGGCAACTCCTTCTTCGAAGATACCCGGCGCCGCTTCAAGGCACTTGCAGCAAAAGGCATCCGTTTTGTCGGCATGGGAGTGTCCGGCGGCGAAGAAGGCGCGTTGAAAGGGCCCAGCCTGATGCCGGGCGGCGACGAAGCCGCTTTTCGCGAGATCGCGCCGCTATTTACAAAAATCGCGGCCCAGGTGGCCGATGGACCCTGTTGTTCCTTTGTCGGGCCCGATGGCGCCGGCCACTATGTGAAGATGGTCCATAACGGCATTGAGTATTCCGACATGCAACTGATTGCCGAAGCCTACTACATCCTCAGCAAGGCCGGCGGTCTGTCGGCGTCTGAATTGCACGAGGTGTTCGCCCGTTGGAACGAGGGGCCTCTAGACTCTTACCTGATTGAAATCACCCGCGACATCATGGCGGTCAATGATCCGGAAACCGGCAAGCCCCTGGTGGAGCTGATCCTTGATAAGGCAGGACAAAAAGGGACCGGTAAATGGACTTCGCAAAGCGCGCTTGACCTGGGAATCCCGACGCCGGCCATCACCGAAGCGGTTTTTGCCCGCTGCATGTCGGCAGTCAAGGAAGAACGGGTAGTGGCGGCAACGGTTCTCAAAGGACCGCAGGGGACCTGGACCGGCGACCGTCAGCAACTGATCCAGGCGGTGCATGATGCCTTGTATGCCTCGAAAATCTGTTCTTATGCCCAGGGGTTTGCCTTGTTGGCGGCGGCAAGCAAGGAGTACGGCTGGAATCTGCAGTTCGGTGAAATCTCTTTGCTATGGCGCGGCGGTTGCATCATCCGGGCCCGTTTCCTCGACAAGATCCGTGACGCGTTTGCCAAGGATGCGAATCTGGCCAATCTGATGCTCGATTCGTTCTTCGCTTCGGTGTTGGCTGAGGCACAGGCTCCCTGGCGACTGGTGCTCAAAACCTGCCGTGACCTGGGGATTCCCACGCCGGCCTTCAACGCCTCGCTCGACTACTACGACAGCTATCGCCAGGCCGTGTTGCCGGCCAATTTGATCCAGGCGCAGCGTGATTATTTCGGCGCCCATACATATGAGCGGAT
>CAZOJA010000073.1:0-10149 GCA_964579955.1 uncultured Veillonellaceae bacterium
CCTGCAAGGATTCATCGGTTTTCTGCAGCAGGCGTTGATTGCGTTTGATCACCCAGGATAGTCCGCCGGCCGAACCGAGCAACAATGCGATAAACAGTCCGGCAGTCGAATAATAGCGGATTTTCCTCTGTTCGACCTTGGCCAGCGCATGGCTTTCTTCCACGCCAACGGAGACAACGAGTGGATATTGCGGCAGTTTGCGGTAGGAGATCAGCCGTCGCTTGTCAGAGATCACCCCCGAGCTGGTATAGCTGCCGGCAAGCTGTTGCGGCAGCAGCCGGAAAATCTGTGATTCGGCGACCGATTGGCCGACTTCCCGGCTGCCCCTCATATAGCGGGCCCGTACGATGCCATCCAGTCCGATCAGCGTAACGCCATGGCTGTCACCGAGTTTCAGTCCTTCATAAAAGGAAGAGAAATATTCAGGGTCTACCGCCGCGACCGCAACGCCGGCAAACGAACCGTCCCGGTCATTGAGCCGCCGGGTCAGATGAATCGAGGTCTGGCCGGTGGTGCGGCCGCGAATCGGTTTGCCGATGAAAAGTTCTGACCGGTTGTCGCTGCGGTGGACAGCGATATGCGGCATATCGGCGATATTGATGGGGCGCAGGACAGGTTCGCTGCTGGCAATGGTGTTGCCTGCGGCATCGACCAGGCCGACAATATGGAAAATCGACCGTTGCCGCAGCACGGTCAGCATTGCCTGGATATCGGCTGTAACATGCAAGTCTTTTTCGTAGTGGGATTTAAGGAACAGCAATAACGTGTCGATGCTGGCGAGGCTGCGCGACACATCCTGTTCAAAGGCGCGGCAGTATATTTCATTTTCTCGCTGCGCATCAGCCAAAGCTTCTATCCGATCGACCTGTATCCGATAAAAAACAGCAAAACCTACGGTGAAACATAGCATCACCGATACGATCCAAATTAAGGGAATCGGAGCTAATAATCGGTTCACGCCAACCCTCCCCGTATAACGACATGAGATGAAAAACTACCATTGCCGATTGTTTAGTTAAATTCAGCCTGAATCGGAAAAATCCTGCAAAAAACCCTCCGGTAGGAACCGGAGGGTAACAGGGGAAAAGAGGAGGAAGGGGGAGATGTGATATTCTATTGGAAGCGGGGACCGTGGCCCGGTCCTTTGCCGCCGAATCCTTTTTCAAAACCATCATTGATTCGTTTCTGCATCCACTCGATTTTCGCATCGGCCTGCGCCTGGGTAATTTGTCCGGCGCTGACCAGGCGGGCCAGATTTTCTTTTTGCAGGGCAAGGCGTTGCTCAGCCATTTTTTTCATGTCGGCCTTTTGCTCGTCGGTGAGTGGTGCGTTCAGCCGGGCGCCGGGCGCAACCAGGTTGTTCTTCATCCGGAAGGAATGGGCGCTTTCCATCGTCTGCAGTTTTGCATCCGCCTGTTCTTTGGTCAGGTAACCGGTTTTTACCATCAGCTGGATCCGCTCTTTTTTCAGTTGGAAGTTTTTATCCTGCAAGACTTTCCATTCGGCCTGCTGCGATTCGGTCAGCTGCTGCGCCTGGATCGCCATCGGGCCTGCCATGCCCGGGCCCCCCATGCCGCGCCCGCCTCCCATCATTCCCATGCCCATCGGAGAGGCCAGTGAAACCCCGGCGACAGTCAGCGCCAACACGGCCACACTGACGATAATCATTGTTCTTTTGCTCATTTTCATCTGCTCCTTTCAACTTTCTGCGGATTGTTCCGCTCTCAAGTTCTATTATAGGAACAAAGTATTGCGAAACGGTGTCAAATTTGTGACAACATTGTGAAATCGCAAAGGCTGAGATACTAGGACATTGCGCCTAGAAAAAATAGGACCTGCGAACAGGAAAATAAGACCGCAAGCCGATGTCGGACAGCGCCGCAGCACTTACAATAATGATAGGAGGGGTGCGGTATGAACACGCTGAAGCTAATCAAGCAGATATTGCGCTGCCGAAAAGGGGCGGTCATTGTGCTGATGGCCGCGGCTGTGGTCGGATTGACCGGCATGGCGGCTTTGGCCGTCGATGCAGGATTGTTGTACCTCAACAAATATCAACTGGCAAACGCGGCCGATGCGGCGGCCCTGGCCGGCGGGCAGGAGTTGCCGGGACGTCCCGAAGAAGCGATTGCCGCGGCGTCCAGCATCGCTGCGGCCAACAGTAAACCGGGCTCGTCACCCGACAATGTCCAACCGGTTCTCTCCAATAACAATAGGGCGATTACCGTGACAATCAGCCGGAATGTGCCGCTGTATTTTGCAAGGGTACTGGGCCTTACCTCGTCGCAGGTCACCGCCACGGCGACGGCGGAAGTCAAGACGTATACCGGCGGCAATAATGGCATCGTACCGTTCGGCATCGTCAAACAGAATTTTATCTTCGGCCAGACGTATATGCTCAAGCTCGGCGCGGGCGATGGTTATCACGGAAATTTTCAGGCATTGGCCCTGGGTGGCAGCGGTGCTTCTGTTTACAGGGATAACATCCAATATGGCTACAAGGGCAATTTCAAAATCGGCGACTGGATTCTGACCGAAACCGGCAATATGTCAGGGCCGACGGCTGCCGGCGTTTCCTACCGGATCGGTCTCGATCCGGCTTCGACTTTCTCCAATGTGTCGGTCAATTCCAGCCGGATTATCATTGTGCCGGTGCTTGACTCGCTTCTTGTTTCCGGGCGCAGCGATGTGCTGGTGGTTGGATTTGCGGCGTTTTTCCTCGAAGGCAGCGGCGGAGGCGGCAACAACAGCTATGTGTACGGCAAATTCCGTGAAATGGTGACGCCGGGCGACTCAAGCAACGGGGTTCCTTATTACGGTCTGTCGGTAGTTACGCTGACCAAGTGATTACGGATGTTTCGGGACGGTGTCGGTTGAACCGACACCGTCTTTTTCTTGCACTTAATAATTATTATAAATTGTGTTAAAATAAAATTGGGTTGGAAAATTCCAGTCCCACAAAAACAGGTGCTCGCGGTGTTGAACCAAGGCAGTGGAAAGAAGGACAGACGATGAAAACAAGAATTACTGAACTATTGGGCATCAAGGTACCGATTTTACAGGGCGCGATGGCCTGGGTATCGGAAGCGAACCTGACGGCGGCGGTATCGAATGCCGGCGGCGCAGGCGTGATCGCGACCGGTGGCCGCACGGCCGAGTGGGTGAGGGATGAGATTCGCAAGACCAAGACGTTGACCGATAAACCGTTCGGCGTGAATGTGATGTTGATGGCGCCAAATCGGGATGATATCGTAAAAGTGATCTGCGAGGAAAAAGTGGCGTTCGTGACGCTGGGGGCCGGCAACCCGGTCGTATATTTCGACGCGCTGCACCAGGCCGGAATCAAGGCAATACCGGTCGTGCCCAGCCTGAAACTGGCGAGGCGGGTGGAAGCGGCGGGCGCCGACGCGATCATCATCGAAGGCATGGAAGCAGGCGGCCATATCGGTTCGCTTACGACAATGAGCCTGCTGACCAATGTGATTCCGGAAGTCGACCTGCCGGTGATCGCCGCCGGCGGCATCGTCGACGGACGCGGCATGGCGGCGGCCCTGCTGATGGGGGCGGATGCCGTGCAGATGGGCTCGCGGTTCCTGCTGACCAACGAATGCGGCCTGCATCCGAATGCGAAACAGCGGATCATCGCCGCTGCCGATACCGATTCGGTCGCGACCGGCGTATCGCGCGGACATGCCGTGCGCGGCCTGAGGAATAGCTTCACCGAAAAATTCCTGGCACTGGAAGTCCAGGGAGCGCCGCAAGCCGAACTGGACAGCCTGGCAACCGGTACCAACCGGTTGGCGGCAGTGGAAGGCGATGTGGAAAACGGCCTGGTCCAGGTGGGGCAAAGCCTGATTCCCCTCAGTGACATCAAACCGGTAAAGGCGGTGATTGATGAGATTATGGCGGAAACCCGTCAAAAACTGCAGGACGCTGCGAAACTTCTCGGTGAACCCCAAAACTGATTCTCGCTAAAGCCATTTTGCCGATATGGCAAGAAACCGTGCCTGGGGGTGCGGTTTCTTTTTTTTAATAATATTTGCATAGCTGGCAGGAATTTTAATTATTAAAGTAAAATAAATAACATAATAGCAATAATAGCAACGGACGCAGAATCACAACATGGCAAGGGAGCTGGATCGGTGCGCAAGTTAGTTCTGATTATGCTGATTCTCGGTGGGCTTTTTTTTGTTTCCCAGCAATGGACGCTGGAAACGGTACTGGCAAATGAACGGGTGAGTTCGGCGGTCGAGTGGGTCAATACCTTGGGCAGGAAACCGGAGGATCCCGCTTACCTTACCTTGAACTACCGACTGCGGCGGTTGTACTTCTCTTTGACTGCTCATAGCAAGCAAAACCCGGTGGTGTTCTTTGGTGACAGCATTACGTTCGGCGCCGACTGGCAGCGATTGTTTCCCGACATACCGGTGGTCAACCGCGGCATCAGCGGCGACACGACCTTGGGCTTGTTGAACCGGCAGGCAGAGGTCATCGAGCTGAAACCGCGCCAGATCTTTTTGATGATCGGAACCAACGACCTTTGTTTTAACCGGACCCCGGACAAGGTGTTGGCCAACTACGACCTGATTTTGCAGCGGTTTCGTCGTGAATTGCCGGACACGCCGGTATTCGTGCAGAGCATCCTGCCGTTCAACGACCAGTTGTTCCCGGCCAATGGATTACGCAGGAACAACAACATCCGCGAGCTGAACAAAGGGATCCGGCTGCTGGCGCAGACACACGGCTACCAGTATCTCGACCTGACCGGCTCGTTCACCGGAGCGGACGGAAGGTTATTGCCACAGTACACATATGACGGTCTGCATCTGAACGATGCGGCGTATCTGGTATGGCAGAAACAGATCGACGGATTTGTCGGCAAAGACACGGCGCGGCGCTAAGCGGCATCGCAGCATAAATGAATCCGGCCGGGCCTTGCAGGAATAGCTGCAAGGCTTTCGTTTTGCCTTGGCGGCAGGAATATCGGCAAACAGGCAGAATATCTATAAACAGCTAATCAACAGCGAACCGTCACGAAACATGGCCAGAAGGGGGACCGTATCCATGCAGACCAACCTGCTCGAATTACAGAAGATCCTGCAACAGCATGGGGTGTTGATCAGTTTTTCCGGGCGCTTTTCTCAGGAAATCATCGAAGAACTCGGCGACGCGGTGAAAAAATACCTGGAAACCGAGTCGATATCGCAGACCGAGACGTACAATGTGTTTTCCGTATTCATCGAGCAGACACAGAATATCAAGAACTATTGCGGGCAAAAGGGCAACAGCCCGTATCTGGACCGGATCGCAAATTCCGGTATTGTCGCGATCGGTAAAACCGAACAGGGTCATTATATTTCGGCCGGCAACCTGATTGAGACCGCCGATGCGCCGAAATTCGCCGCGCAGCTGGACAGGATCATCGCGATGGACAAACAGGAATTGAAACAATACTACAAGCAGCAGCTCAAGGCGGACATCCCTCCCGGCTCGAACAGCGCCGGTCTCGGCCTGATCGACATGGCCCGCAAGGCCAGTCGGCCGCTCGAATACTCGATCATGAAACTGGATGAGGCCGTTTGCTTTTTCACCTTAAAAGCATGCGTCTAGGAGGAGCAATGGAAGCATTAGTGATTGAACAGACAAAATCGACGCCGGCGATTCATTTCGATCCGGTAAACAATCTGCTCAGCATAAAGGGGCAATCTTATCCGGAAAATTCGTTCAAGTTTTATGAACCGGTGTTTGCCTGGCTGGACGAATACCTGGCGTCAGTCGAAACCCAGGTGACGGTGCGGATTTATTTTCACATGCCCTACATCAACACCAGCAGTTCCAAATGCCTGATGATGCTGCTGGAAAAGCTGGAATCGGCGCATCAGAAAGGAAAACAGATCGGTGTGCTCTGGTATTATGACCCGGATAATGAAACCGCGATGGAATGCGCCGAAGATTTCAAAGAGGACCTGACGTTGCCGTTCGAGCTGCAGCCGCTGGAAGACCTACGGGCATGAATACGCGGGGGCTGATGTACGATAAGGGAACCATGAAGGTGATCGTGCTGGCCTGCGTGGTCATTGTCTTTTCGGTAGTGCTCACCGGAGTCAGCAGTTATTACATTACCCAGGGCGAAGTGCTGGAAAAACTGAAGACCCGTGATATGGTCCATATCATTTCCGCGATGGCTTCCCGCATCGACGGGCGCTTGGCACGGGCCAAGGAATCGGCGCTGATGCTGGCGGAAGATCCTGTGGCCATCGAATGGGTTGCCGGCGGAGAGCGCGACGAAGCGCTGGGACGGCATGTCAAGAATAAAATTACCAAGATGGCCTGGAACCACGACTATTCGAATGCGTTCGTCGTCAGTGCGGTGACCCGCCACTACTGGGCCGAAGGCGGTCGTCTGATCGATGTCATGTCGGAGACCGACCCGGACGACAACTGGTTCTTCGAGTCGCTCAAGGTCACGCAGCCGGTCGAGCTGAACATCGATTCCAACAAGGAACGCGGCGGCACGTTCGTGTTCGTCAATGCGTTGATGCGACAGCAGGACAAACCGCTGGCGGTGGTCGGTGTCGGACTCAGCCTGCAGGAGATCGCCCAGGAGTTCCAGCGCTACAAGATCGGTGAAAAGAGTAACCTATGGCTGACTGACAGTCTGGGTAAAATCCATCTGGCGGAAGACGTCGAGCAGATCGGACTGTACCTGAATGATTTCGTGCCGACGGAGCTGTCGGAACGGATCGTGGCCGAGTCCGGCAATGTCGGCGTCAGGCCGACGGTGCTGGAATATGTCAACCGGCAGGGCGAAACGATCGACCTGGTCTATCTGCCGATGCAATCGACCGACTGGAAACTGGTTTTTCAGATGCCGCGGGCAGAAAGCATCGCGATCCTGAACAACATCCGTCTGCATACGATGTTGGCCGGCGTGATTTCGCTGGTAGTCATCATCTTTATCTTTTACTTCATTTCGGCTCGCATCGCCAACCCGCTCAAACGGGCGATCCTGCTGGGGCAGGAACTGGAAAAGCAGGTGGCGGCGCGCACGCTGGAACTGGAACAGAAGAACCAGAAAATCATGGACAGCATCGATTACGCACAGCGTTTGCAGGAATCGATCCTGCCGGCGCGGTCGGATTTGGCGGCGATGTTCGCCGACTTCTTCGTCATCTGGCAGCCGCGGGACCAGGTCGGCGGCGACTTTTACTGGGCCAGGCGGCTGGATGAAGACAGGGGTCTGATCGCTGTGATCGACTGCACCGGTCACGGTGTGCCGGGCGCGTTCATGACGATGGCGGTCAATTCGATCCTCGACCACATCACGGCCACGGTGCAGGATGACCCGGCGCGGATTCTGGCCGAACTGAACCGGCGGGTCAAGGAAACGCTGCACCGCAGCGATCCCAAAGGGCTGTCTGATGATGGTCTGGACATCGGGCTCTGTTATCTGGAGCACAATCGCCGCATCCTATTTGCCGGCGCCAAAATCTCGCTGTTCGTCGGACGGGGCGGCAAGATGCAGCTCATCCGCGGTACGAACAAGAGTCTGGGCTACCGGCGTTCCAGCCTGGAGTTGGCTTTTGCCAACAATGAGTGGCTGGTCGAACCGGGTGATGTATTTTACCTGACCAGCGACGGGTTCATCGACCAGAACGGCGGCGAACGCGATGTTCCCTTCGGCCGCCAGCGGTTCATGGCAACCCTTGGCGCCCTGCAGGGACATTCGCTGACCAGCCAGCGGGAAAGCCTGGCTGCGCGGCTACAGGAGTATATGGGAGAGGAACTGCAACGCGACGATATCACGGTATTCGGCTTTGCATTCTTGCCGGGAGGAATACAAGATGAACAAGACCAGCAGTGACGGGCAACTGTTCCAGGAAGAGCAGCTGGCCCTGCAGACCGCCCAGGACATCACGGCGGAACAGCGGCACCGGGAAAATGAGCTGTTGCCGGCGATGTTGCGGCTTACCGAGCAATACGACAAGTTGCTGCGATTGACCCGCAAGATTTTCCGCATCAGCGACAATCAGGGCAAGGTGCTGCATCAGCACCAGACCGAGATGCAAACTTTGCTCGACAACGCCAACCAGGGCTTCCTGACCTTTGGTCCGGACCTCAAGGTGGGACGGCAGTTCAGCGCAGAGTGCAGCCGGATTTTTCAGCGCAATATCGGCGGTGTTTCAATCCTGGAGCTGATGGCTTCGGACAACGGGGAGCGGGAACTGTGGCGGCAGCGTTTTGCCGACGTTTTTGCCGCGCCGGGCGAACAAACCGGGACGGCGCTAAAGAGCATCCCTTCGGTGGTGAAGATCGGCGCGCTGGATATCCGGGTCGAGTGCAAATTCATCTTTCATTCGATCCAGGTTGGCGAGCAGCCGCTGTTGATGATGATGCTCACCGATATCACCGAAATTTTGAAAGCCGAGCAGGAAATCCGCTATCTCAGTTTCCATGACAAACTGACCGGGCTTTACAACCGGCATTATGTTGAAAAGGCCGCCCAGGAACTGATTCAGCAGGCGCGGTTGCCGCTCAGCGTAATTGTGGCGGACATGAACGGCCTGAAGATCACCAATGATATGTTCGGTCATGAACAGGGAGACCGGTTGTTGGCGGCGATGGCCCAGGTTTTGCTCGTCTCCTGTCGGCGGAGCGATGTTGTGGCCCGGTGGGGCGGCGATGAGTTTCTCGTGCTGCTGCCGGATACCGATGCCGAGCAATGCCGGCATGTTTGTGACCGAATTCTTGCCGCCTGCGCAGCGGCGACAAAGACGCCGATCCAGCTGAGCGCGGCGCTGGGAGCGGCGACGGGCGGGACCGAGTTGAGTGGGCTGTCCGACCTGTTTTCGCAGGCTGAGGACCGGATGTACCAGAACAAACTGGAACGAGGCCCGGCAGTGCGCTCCAAGTTGGTGGCCGATTTCCTCGGTGACGATCCGCAGCTGGCCGAGCGTTTTTTCGCTTATCTGGCGCAGCGGTCACCACAGGTGACAGGCAAAGATGCAGGAGTGTGAACCGGAATTGAAAACACGCGGCGTACTGTTTGATTTATATGGAACACTGATCATTTACGGCGACATGGAAAAAGCCTGGAACTCTTGGTATGAAGTGATTTATGGCGCGTTTCGCGATAGCGGGCTGCCGTTGTCGGCCGACCAGTTCCGGCCGCATTGCGTAGGCTTTTTCGAACGGCCCGAGCCAAGCGGCGAGGCGGCGGAACGCTCGGTTGTCGAGCGCCGGCTGCAGCGCCTGGCCAAGGAAGTACAGGTCCATTTGCCGCAGGAGCTTGCGCTGCAGGCGATCGAGCGGTCGATCGACGTCTGGCACGATTATGTGACGATCGATCCGGCGGCGCGCGGCGTACTGGAGGAAATCGGCCGGACCCGCTCGCTGGCGTTGGTATCGAATTTTGATTACGCGCCCTATGTACACGACCTGATGGTGCGTTGGCAACTGGAACCGTTGTTTGATACGATTCTGGTTTCCGATGCGGTAGGCGTAAAAAAGCCGCAGGCGGGGATTTTCGAACAGGCGCTGCAGCGGCTCGAACTATCGCCGGAACAGGTGATTCATGTCGGGGATAGTCAGGAGGATGTCGAAGGTGCGCTGGGGGCCGGCATCCGGCCGGTCTGGATCGACCGCGACCGCAGGGGACGCTGGCGGGCGCCGGACGATTTGCCGGTGAAGCGGATTTCCGGCTTGCCGGAACTATTGGAACTGCTGGATTAGCTTTTGGCCATGGCTTATGCTGCCATGGCTTTGTTTTTTCCGACCGGTTTGCGGCAAAATGTGCAGATGACCTTTGCGAATGGATAAAATACAGGTATACTATATTGGATGTTTCAAAATGGAGGAGAACAATGCAGGATTCAGAGATTCTTGAACAAATTAAAAAACGTCGCACCTTTGCGATCATTTCACATCCGGACGCCGGCAAAACCACGCTGACGGAAAAATTGCTGTTGTACGGAGGCGCGATTCGGCTGGCCGGCACCGTCAAAGGCCGCAAAGCCCAGAAGTTCGCCGTGTCGGACTGGATGGAGATCGAGAAGCAACGCGGCATTTCGGTCACGTCCAGCGTCATGCAGTTCGAATACGACGGCTGTTGCATCAATATCCTCGACACTCCCGGTCACCAGGATTTCA
>CAZOJA010000074.1:0-10078 GCA_964579955.1 uncultured Veillonellaceae bacterium
GGCTCAGGTACGTCTGACGCACGTCCAGCTGCACGCTGTCGACAGTCTGCTTCAGCTGTTCCTGGGCCTTCTTGTAGCCTTCCACCGCTTGCTTCACTTTGCCGGCTGTGAGCCCGGAGTCGAAGATGGTCCAGCTGGTCAGCAGATAGGCGCTCCAGTTGTAGTTGTTGCCGCCGGGAAAGCTGGTATCGTTCCAGCCGGCTTGATACACCGCCGACACCGTCGGCAGGTATCCCGCTTTGGCGATGGTGATCGCTTCCTGGGCGCTCTTGGCGGAGTCGGTCATTTGGCTGATCTCCGGCCGTTGCCTGAGCGCCGCGTCGATGCAGAACGCCAGTTCCTTTTCATACCGGCTATAGCTCAGGTCTCCCTTGACATCGAGCACCGTGGTCAGGGGAAAGCCGATGATGTTGTTCAGGTTGGCCATCGCCAGGTCGTAGGTGTTTTGCGCGTCGATCAGGCTTTGCTTCGCCTTGGCCAGTTCGACTTCGGACCGTAGCACATCGACCTTGGCCACGACGCCGACCTCGAACTGCAGTCTTACGTCCTGCAGATAGCGTTCCAGCCGTTCGACCGATTCCTGGTTCAGTTTGACATTGTCTCTTGCCGCCATCAGCTTGAAGTAGGCGTCGGTGGCGTCAAATTTCAGCTGTTGCCGGGCCTTGGCGACGCCCCACTGGCTGGAGTCGAGCGCCAGTTTGGCCTGGCTGATCTGGCTTTCCACCTTGTTGCCGGACCAGAGGGTCCAGCTCAGGGTCGCGCTGTTGGTAAAGCTGTCCACGACATAATTGGGATCGTAGCCGTATTTTTTGTTGTAGGCTTCGCCGTTCCAGGTCCAGGAATCCTTGTGATTCAGACTGACGGTGAACCAGCGGTAGGAGCGGGCCGCAGTCAGCGCCCCCTTGGCGGCTTCAAACTCATAAACGGCGATCTTGCCGCTCGGATTGTTGGTCAGCGCCAGTTTTACCGCTTCCTCCAGCGCTAATTCCTTCACCGCTTTCATTTCCGGCGCGGCATGGCCGGTCGCCAAACCGGACATCAGCAATATCAGCACCAGATAAGCTGCCGCTCTACGCAGCTTTTTTTGTTTGAACATGGCTTTTCCTCCTAGAATCTTCACAGTTTTTTCGGCTGACCCACCCTGCTGGCCTTCTCTTATTCAGTATTGTATCAGCCTTCTATTGCAGGTTTATGACAACTTTGTGAACAATTTGTGACATTTTCAGGCCAGTTTCTTGCGGAACTTCACGACGCTGACCGAAAGCACCAGCGAAGTATAGAGGATCAACGCCAGGACTTGCGGCCACAATGCCGCGATGCCGACTCCCTTGAGCACGATGCCGCGCATGATCTGCAAATAAAACGTTAGCGGCAACAACCGGCCCAGCTGGAAAAAAACCTCCGGCATCGCTTCGCGCGGGAACATGAACCCCGACAGCAATACACTCGGCAAAAAAATGAAGAACGACAGTTGCATCGCCTGCATTTGCGTGCGGGAAAAGTTCGAAATCAGGATCCCCAACGACAGGGAGGCCACGATGAACAGCAACGTGTACAGGAACAGTTCGACCAGGTTGCCGCGGATCGGCAGATCAAACACCAGGATTCCCACCAGCAGGGCCACGCTTGCCTGTACCAAGCCAACGAAGACATAGGGGATGATTTTTCCCAGCATCAGTTCCCAGGATTTCATCGGCGTCACGATCAGCTGTTCCAGTGTGCCATGCTCGCGTTCGCGCACGATCGCCATCGAAGTGATCATCACCATCGTCATCGTCAGAATCATGCCCATGATGCCGGGAACCATATAGAAGGCCGTGACAAAATCGGGATTGTACCAGGGACGGATGCGGATATCGTAGGGGAGTCCGCTGATCCGGCCGCCTATTGCTTCCAGTCGCTTGATCATGATGCTTTGCGACCGCAACTGACCGATCGTCATCGCCGTACTGATGGCCGAGGATGCGGCCATCGAATCGGAGGCGTCGACAATCACCTGTACGCTGGCCGACCGACCGCCCCGCACCTCGTCGGCAAAATCGGGCGGCAAGACAATCCCCACCTTGGCCTGTCCCTTGTCGATCAACGCATTGAGCTCCCGGAAACTCTTGACCGGATAGTTGAGGTCGAAATAGCCGCTGGCCGAAAACGACTCCAGCAGATCGCGGCTCTCGGCGCTGTGCGACTGGTCGAACACCGCGGTCGGCAAGTGTTTGACATCGGTATTGATCGCAAAACCGAACATCAGCAGCTGAAAAATCGGGATGCCGATCATCAGGCCAAAAGTGAGCCGATCCCGCCGCATCTGGATGAACTCTTTGAGCAGCAGCGCCCTTAACCGGATCATGCCGCCACCTCCTGCCGTTTTTGTTTAACAAAATGAACAAAGACATCTTCCAGCGAGGGTTGGATCAGTTTCCCCTGCAACATTTCATATTGCGTCAGGTCCGTTTCGTTCACCCGCAGATGGACGGCAGCCCCCTGCGCATAGGCATCCAGCATCGGCAACCCCTGACGAGTCAATTCACCGATCAAGCCCAGCGGATCTTCGCTGCGGATTTGCAGCAGCCGGCCGGGAATCGACCGTTTGAGACCGGACGGCGTATCGGAGGCAATTAGCCTGCCTTCGAAAATGAAGCCGATTTCATCGCAATGCTCCGCTTCGTCCATGAAATGGGTCGTCACCATCACCGTTGTCCCGGCTGCCGCCAGATCATAGATAATGTCCCAAAACATCCGTCGCGACTTGGGATCCACCCCGCCAGTCGGCTCATCGAGGAACAGAATCCGCGGCCGATGCAGGATCGAACTGCCGAGCGCCAACCGTTGTTTCCAGCCGCCGGACAAATTTGCCGTCAGTTCGGTCTCCCGGCCGGTCAGCCCCGCCATCCGGATCATTTCATCAATCCGCTCGTTTTTCAGGTCTGTCGGCAGACTGTACAGTCCGGCGTAAAATTCAAGGTTTTCGCGAACCGTCAGGTCGTCGTACAAACTGAACTTTTGCGACATATAGCCGATCTGGGCTTTGATCTGTTCACTCTGGTCAACAATATCCAGCCCCATGACCTGGCCGCTGCCGGCCGAAGGTTCGAGTATGCCGCAAAGCATGCGGATCGTCGTCGATTTGCCCGAGCCGTTGGGTCCCAAAAACCCATAGATGCCGCCCTGCCGGATCTTCAGGCTGATCCGGTCCACTGCGGTAAAAGAGCCGAATGTCCGGGTCAATTGCCTGGTTTCCACGGCCCACATTTACGCCGCCTCCCCGGCCAAAGCCACAAATACGTCTTCCAATGTCGGCGCCACCGGCTCCAGCTGAAATGATGAAAAGCCAGCCTGTGCGAGCGCCGTGCGCACTGCCGGCTGAGCGCGAAGCGGGTCGTCGACGACCAGATGGTATTTCTCGCCGAACGCATTGACATCAATCAGGCCGCAGCCACGTAGCGCTTGCTTGACTTGTCTGCCGGCAACCGTCAATTCGAGGATGTGGTAGGGATAGTTTGCCCGTAACTGCTCCGGTGCTGCGCAGGAAACGATCCGGCCTTCGTGCATGAAGGCGACCCGGCTGCAAAGTTCGGCTTCGTCCATATATGGCGTCGAGACAAACACCGTCATGCCTTCTTTGTTCAGGCGATACAGCATCTGCCAAAACTCACGCCGCGACACCGGGTCGACGCCGGTGGTCGGTTCGTCGAGAAAAAACAGTTGCGGCTTATGCATCAAGCCGGCAGCCAGCGCCAGTTTTTGTTTCATGCCGCCGGACAGATTCTCGGCCAACCGGTCGGCAAACGGCAACAGGTTGGTGAAGGTGAGGATTTCTCTGGCCCGGTCGTCGATTGCAGCCGGAGCAGCTCCGTACAACGAACCGATCAGCCGGATGTTCTCCATCACGCTCATATCGCGATACAGGCTGAATTTTTGCGGGATGTAGCCAATCGATCTTTTTATCGATTCGATCCGTGCATTCCCCATCACGCTCAGCGACCCGACGGAAGGATCGATAATGCCGAGAATCATCCGCATCAACGTCGTCTTGCCGGCGCCGTCCGGCCCGACCAGCCCGAAGATTTCACCGGCCTCCACTTGAAGATCGACGGCTTTGACCGCCGCCAGACTGCCGAAAGATTTTCCGAGCCCCTGCGTCCGGATCATTCGATGACCACATCCGCCGGCAAGCCTGGCTTCATGAATTCTTCTGCGTTGTCGATCTTCACTTTCACCGCAAATACCATGTTGGCCCGTTCGCGCTGGGTGATGCTCTGGCGCGGCGTATATTCGGCATTCTGACTGATTTCTTTGATTTCGCCGCGGAATACCCGCTCCGGATAGGCGTCGATTTTTACTTTGGCGGCCTGTCCCAGACGAATTTTGCCCAGTTGCTCTGTCGCCACATAGATTTTGACCCAGCAGTCGCGCATATCGCCGATGGTGGCGATGGCGGCGCCGGCATTGACGAATTCGCCTTGTTCATAGTTCTTGGACAAAACCCGGCCGGCGAGCGGACTCGCCACGCTGGTATCGGCCAGCTGGGTTCGGCTGCTGTCCAGCACCGCCTGCGACCGCTGCACTTCCAGCCGCTGCGCTTCGATCGTTTCCGGCCGGTTGCCGGCCTGCAGCAAGCTGTAGCGGGACTGCGCCGCCAACAGGTTATTGGCTGCCACTTCATGCGCCGACCGGCTGTTATCCAGTTGTTGCGTCGAGATGGCCCCTTCACGGAACAAGCGGCTGAAACGGGAAAAATCGGCTTTTGCCTTCTCGGCCTGAGACTTCGCCGCTGCCAGATTGGCTGATGCTTCCTGCAACTCCTGCGTGCGCGCTCCCTGCTCCAGGTCGCGCAGTTGCGCCTTTGCCCGTGCCAGCGCCGCTTCATCCCGCATCAGTTGCGCCTGCAGATCCGGTCGGTCGATGCGGGCAACGAGCTGCCCGCGCGTCACCTGGTCGCCTTCCCGAACTTTTAATTCCGCCAGGTAACCCGCCACTTTCGGCGTGATATCCGTCTTGGTCACTTCGATCGTTCCGGTGGCTGTGATCCCGTTCTCCGCCCGCCCGTACAGCTTATAGCCGGCCAGCGCCGTGGCGATGGCAATCAAGCTGAGCAAAACGGCGATCTTCAGTTTTGTCTTACGGTTGTTCCCGGCCATACTCACACCCTATTCCCTCCCCATCCCTTTGAGATAGATTTTCAGGGCGGCTTCGACAAACTCTTCGTCTCGCCCAACAAATTCAGGCACAATCGATTTGGTCACTTCGCGCAGAATAAAGAAAAAGTTGAACATGCCCGCCATCGACAACGCAGCGAACATCGGATCGATATCCTGGCGGAACGTCCCCTTCTGAATTCCTTCGCGCAGAATTCCGCCAACCAGCTGGGCAATCCGCGCCGTGTACTTGCGCACGACATTTTCCAGGCAGGCAGTGGGACTGGTCAGTTCCCCCTGGATCAACCGGGCCATGAACGGCTGTTCCTCCGTATGATTGCGCCGGATTGCGTCAGCATACAGGCGGATTTTTTCTTCCACCGACACATCCGCCGCAGCAATGGCTTCGAACTTTTCCAGCACGCGGCTGTACTGGGCCGTCAGTACCGCTTCGTACAAGCCTTCTTTGCCGCCATAATGGTAAGAAATCAGGGCGCTGTTGACGCCAGCCGCCGTGGCCAGTTCACGGATCGAGACGCCGGCAAAGCCCTTGGCGGCAAACAGTTCGGTCCCTGCCGCCAGCAGCTTATCCCTTGCATCTTGCACGGTTTTTTCTTCAGCCATTTGTTTTCCCACCTGTTTTAATTAATCGATTGATTAAATTATAGCCCAAAGATTGGATTTGTCAAGGGAGAAATTACTACGGTCCGATGAACTCCTGCACCAGGTATACTCCGCCGCGCGAGTCCGGCCTGACGCCGATACCGATCTCAGTGAATTTGGGGTTGAGGATGTTTTCCCGATGCAGCGGACTCTCCAGCAGCATCCGGTTTGCTGTTTCCACATCCGGGCTGAGAGCGATGTTCTCGCCGGCATTGGGGAAATCGATGCCGACCGCCGCCATCCGATCGAAAGGATCTTTGCCGTCTGGATCGACATGAGCGAAAAATTTGCGGGTACGCATGTCCTGGGCAAAATCGGCAGCCAATTTCGAGAGCTGCAAGTTCACCTGCAGCGGTTGCAACCCTTCGTTTTGCCGCGCCTGATTGAGCAGATTCACGGCAAGCTGTTCCTGCGGCGACAAGGTATAGGTCTTTGCCGCCGGCATCGCCGAGACCGCCGCTTTATCATGGACCGGCGCTGCATTTGCCATCAATGCCGGCAAACTTGCTACGCACGCCACCAGAACAAGCATTGTCAGCCAGCGAAAACCAGTGTTTCGTTTATCGCTTCGATTGCCCCTCTGTTTGTCCATTGCAGTCACTCCTCCGCTAATCATGATATGCCCTGGCCAGTGCAGCGAATTCTTCCATAGACAGGGTCTCGCCTCTTCTTTTCCCGTCGATTCCGGTTACTTGCAACATTTCGGCAATCGAATCCTTGTCAAAACCGCATCCCTGCAGCGAATTGGCCAGTGTTTTACGCCGCTGGCCGAAGGCTGCGCGCACAACCCGGAAAAACAGTTTTTCCGAAGGAACAGACACCGGCGCAGCCTTGCGCATGGTACAGAGAATCACGGCCGAATCCACCGCCGGCGGTGGCAGAAATGCACTTGCCGGTACCTCGAACATTTTTTTCGCTTCGGTATAATACTGCACCGCCAGCGACAAGGCCCCATAGTCCTTGCCGCCCGGGACAGCCGTCATCCGGTCGGCCACTTCCTTTTGCACCATGAACACCATTTTGGTGGCGGCAATCCGTTCTTCCAGAATCTTCATCACGATCGGCGTCGTAATATAATAGGGCAGATTACCGGCGATGCAGAAGGGCTCTGCGCCCATCGTCCCGACAAAATCGAGCGCCAGTACATCTCCCTGAACTACGCGCACATTTTCATAAGTTTTCAATGTGGTCGCCATGATTTCAATACAGCGACGGTCAAGTTCCACGGCCGTCACCGATGCGCCGGTCATCGCCAGTTGCTGGGTCAGCGTACCGATGCCCGGTCCGATTTCCAGCACCCGCATGCCCGGTTGCAGTTCGAGCGAAGCGGCGATCGATCGGACAACAGCCTCATCGACCAAAAAGTGTTGGCCGAGTTTTTTTTGCGTACGGATGCCAAAGCTGGCCAAGATATGCCGGGTCACTTCCCGGTTGGCGATTATCGGTTCATTCATGCAGCGCCTCCCATTTTTCCAATGCCTGATCGAATTCGGCCCGACTGACACCATAACTGTTTAAGCGTTGCAGGAAGGTCTTGGCGTTGGCCCAGCCGATTCCCAGCTCAGCGCCGAGAAACGCCCGTTTGTCCGACGCCGCGGCCCCCCCGGTCAGTCCGTTGTCCACGATGTCGGCAATAGCAAATTCCTTCCCCGGAGTGATTTCAGCCAACCGGACTTTGTCCAGCGCAGCGCGGATCTGCTCCGGCGAAGCCTTTTCCACGCCGATTCGTCCATCATCGCCGACGGCTTCGCCGCGCGGCACGAACGCATGTGCGGCCGCGGGAAACCGTTCCCGCAGAAACGAACGGATCCGTTCGCCGGCACTGTCCGGGTCGGTCAGGATAATGATCCCCCGCCGCTGATAAGCTGCCTCGATTTGACCAAGCAACTGCCGGGTCAGGGAAAATCCGCCGGTAATCAGGCAATCGGCCTCGACGCTGCGCCGAACGGCCGCCACATCACTTTTTCCTTCGACAACGATCACCTGTTGAATCAACTGTCCATCTCCTCACTGCAGCAATCGTGCCCGCCACCATCTTACCATGGAGTGGCCAGACAAGGAAAGCGGGACGAGCGTCCCGCTTTCCTTAAATCATGTTTTGCCTTTTCACTCTGCCAGGATGTATACTTCCACCTTGCGGCGTCCGAACCGAATGGCTTCGTTATACTCCTCAATGCAGAGGTCTATCTTGTGTCCTTTGATCGCGCCGCCGGTATCGGCTGCCAACGCGAACCCGTATCCGGGGATGAAAACCCTGGTCCCCAGTGGAATCACCCGTGGATCGACGGCGACAATGCCGCGTTTGGCGGGAATTCCGCTGGCCGTAATCCCTGACTGTCCGTCGTCAAACGGCGTATAGGCGGTAGCTTCCATCACCAGCAGTTTCTTGAAGCGAACCGTTCCGCGGCTGGGATCATTCGCCTCACGGGTTCCCACCCGCAAGATCTCCGGTTTCGGTTCCACCAGAACTTTTTCCTTGAGAATGTCATAGCCGGCTTCCCGGCCTTCTTCAAACATTTGCCGCACCGTGGCCAGCTTTTTTCCTGGCACGCCGGGCTCCACAACAGCTTCCATGCCTTTTTCCATCATGGCATCAGGCTGGCGGATAATGGGATAAGGAACGGGCAATTCCTTTTCCACGATTTTGTCTGACAGAGTCAAGAGTCGGATATTCATACTTTGGGTTGGCCGGGTCGAAGCGTCCGGCACCGTTTTGTACGACCGGGAACTGTATCCCAGCGATTCGGCCACTTCTCCCACGGTGGGCTTGCCGGACCAGACGAATTCGACTTTGGAGCCGATCGTCAGGGTCATCGGTATCGCCCGGTAGACTTCGATCACACTGGCTTTTCCCGCCTCGTTGGCCACGACGCGGTATTCGTCGCGGGAGCTTAGCAGTACTCCCGCAACCGAAAGGATCTCCTTGGGATCCGGCGACAATGCGCCGGCAACAATCTCTTTGCCATCCACCTTGATGACAATTTTTGAATTTGCCCATACGAAGCCACTGACAAACACTGCCGCCGTGAGCAGCAAGACCATCGTGACCGCTTTAACTCTGCCGTTTAAGTAGTTCCGCCTGTTGTGCTGAATTTGATACACAGGACTCCCCCCTTTTCCGGACAAAGTGGATTATAGCACAGAGAAAAAGTCTCCGTCAAATCGGCCCCCAATTTAGATCATCGGAATACGGAACAATCGGCAGGCATTTTCGCTGGTTGCCCGGGCCAGTTCTTCCAGCGGCAACTCGCGCAGCGCCGCGATTTCCTCGGCCACCAGACGCACATAGGCCGGTTCGTTGCGACGGCCGCGAAAGGCCTGCGGCGTCAGATACGGCGAGTCGGTCTCCACCAACAACCGGTCGAGCGGCACATAGCGGGCAACTTCTTTGGTTTTGGCGGATTTGGGGAATGTCACCGGCCCGGCGATGGAAACATAAAAGCCGAGTTTCAGATATTGCCGCGCCGTTTCGACGCTGCCGGAAAAACAGTGGAACACTCCCTCCAGCCCCTTGGCTGCGCTGCGGATGATTTCAAAGGTATCGGCATGCGCTTCCCGCTCATGGACGACAAACGGTTTGCCGGTCTGGCGGGCGATGTCGAGTTGTCGCAAAAACACTTCCTGTTGCACCGGACGCGGCGACAGATCATAGTGGTAGTCAAGACCGATCTCGCCGATCGCCACCACCTTGGGCTGTGCTGCCCAACGCACCAGTTGCTGGTAATCCTGTTCCCGCATGTCCTTGGCGTCATGCGGATGCATGCCGACAGTCGCATAGACCTGCGGATACTGTTCCGCCAAAGCGACAGAACGGGCCGAAGAGGCCATGTCCGCGCCGATATTTACGATCAGGTCGACGCCGGCCGCCCGGGCCCGCGACAACACGGCTTCGCGGTCGGCGTCAAAACGGTCGTCGTCGATGTGAGCGTGCGAATCAATCAGCATTATTTCACTTTGCAACCGGCCGGCAAATCGGGAGCCGTAACCAGCGACAGCATCGTGCGGCCGGCGTCGGAGGCGGCGAGCAGCATGCCGTGCGATTCGATGCCGCGGATCTTGGCCGGTTTCAGGTTGGCGATCACGATCACCGTGCGACCGACCATGTCCTCCGGCGAATAATACTGCGAAATGCCGGAAACGATGGTGCGTTGCTCGCTGCCGAGATCGACCGAGAGTTTGAGCAGTTTATCGGTCTTTTCGACTTTTTCCGCCGCCGTCACCTTGGCGGTGCGCAAGTCGAGCTTGGCAAAGTCGTCGATCGTGATTTCCGCGGAGATTTC
>CAZOJA010000075.1:0-10041 GCA_964579955.1 uncultured Veillonellaceae bacterium
GGTCCAGTGAGGTCATTGCCTCGTCCAGCAACAACAAAGGGGCGTTACGGAAAAAAGCCCGGGCGATTGCAATCCGTTTTGCTTCACCGCCGCTTGGAACCAGACCGCCTTCGCCAACCAGGGTTTCGTAACCTTCAGGGAGTTGGCTTATCCAATCTGCAAGCCCTGCTTGGGCAGCCGCCTGTTCGATCCGACCGGGAGCCGCAGTCAAGCCGAAGCTGATATTGTCACGTAGCGTAGCCTGAAATAAATGGGGGAATTGGGGTACATAAGCGATGCAGCTGCGCCAATGTTCAGTTGGAATTGAAGATAGGAGCTTACCATCGACTCGGATTTCACCGGAATCCGGTTGAATGAATTTCAGCAACAAGTCAAACAAGGTACTCTTACCAGCGCCGCTCGGGCCGACCAACGCCAAATGCTCACCGGCAGCGACGGAAAAACTGATGTTTTGGAGTGCCGGAGCGCGGTCCACACCATAAGAAAAACATACGTTATCAAACACGATGGCAGGTGGCCGATCGTTTGACCTGCCTATCCCGCCGATGGCGGAGGGTTCCTCTGGCGCTCCGGCCAATAACGCCTCAATCTGTTCAGCGGCATCCAGCCCGGCGAGCCCGGCATGATAGTGGGCGCCAAGTTGACGAAACGGCAGGTAGAACTCGGGGGCAAGCAGCAGAATGAAAAAGGCCTGCTGGAACGACAGCTGGCCATACAGCAATTTCAGACCGACTGTGACTGCAATGATAGCTGTGCCAAGCGTAGTTAACAGTTCGAGGGTCAGTGCCGACAAAAAAGCCACCCGCAACACCGTGAACGATGAATGGCGCAATCTTTCGCTTAGACGGGCAATCACGGCCGTCTGTTCCTCGCTGCGACCCCAGACTTTCAGACTGGATAGTCCGAGCAGCACGTCGAGAAAATGCCCGCTGAGAAACTGCAGCAATTTCCACTGACGCTTTTGCACCTGTTCGGCCCAGCGCCCGATCAAAATCATAAAGACGGGAATAAGGGGCGCCGTAACCAATAGAATGAGCATGGCAGTCCAGTCGATTGAAAAGACGACCGCGAGAATGATCGGTGGAAGGACAAGGATATAGGCGAATTGGGTCAGATACTTGCCGCAGTAGGCATCGATTCCATCCATGCCGTCTCCGAGCAAATGCAATAATC
Source organism: uncultured Veillonellaceae bacterium (assembly GCA_964579955.1). Lineage (GTDB taxonomy): Bacteria > Bacillota > Negativicutes > UBA1444 > UBA1444 > UBA1444. Next base: position 1,174 of record CAZOJA010000075.1, read on the forward strand.
CGCCGGTACGATTGCGGGGCACTATTGCCGGTCCGGTCGCATAAAGGCGGTTCAGAACTTGTTGCCTCAAGGAAGTCTTGATTCTCGAAGCAAGAAGAAATGTCATTTTTTCACCGGCATGGGATGCAAAAGCCTTTCCCAGCGCAGCTACGGTCATCGCCGCAAAAAATGGCAACAAATCGGATAACGGCAATCCCGACAAAAAAGCGCCATTCACAATGACTGCGAAACAGTAAGCCAACGCAACAATGCACAGACAACTGACGCTGCTGACAACAAAGAGCCCAGCCATAAGCCGGGCTTGCGAGCGAAGTTCTTGCCAAAGCAGCGCCTGGAACATAGAGCCTCCTGCTTAGTATTCCAGATGCCTGCCGGAGATGCGTTGCCGGAACACCCAGTATGACCAGGCCTGATAAGCGAGTACTACCGGAACCAGAATGAATGCGGCGACAGTCATCAGTTTAAGGGTGTATGGGCTTGAGGCGGCATTATGGATTGTCAGGCTCCAGGCCGGATTGAGCGAGGAGACGATCAGGCGAGGAAACAGGCCGAGGAAAAACCCGGCAGTGGTCAATAGAATGGTCAGGCCGCTCAATACGAAGGCCCAGCCGGAACGGTTCATTTTCATTGCGCCAAAGGAAAGCAGGAACGTGATGATGGCTGAACACAAGGCGAAACCGGCTGCAAAGCTTTGAAACAGATCTGTTTTGGCATAGGTCAGACCGACCATCGCCAGGCAGGCCAAAGCGGCGACCATGCCGGATGTCAGGGCCGCCTGACGGGAACGGCTCCGCAATTCCGCTTCCGTTTTCAGCGTGAGATATATCGCGCCATGAAAGATGAACACCGACAGGAAGGCAATGCCGCCAACCAGCGTATATGGGCTCAATAAGTCAAAAAAGGTTCCAACATAGTGCATTTTCGCATCGATCGGTACGCCCTGGATCAGGTTCGTCACGGCAACTCCCCATAAAACTGCAGGGATGACGCTACCGAAAAAAATCAACCAGTCCCAGGTAGCCCGCCACTGCGGGTATTCTTCCTTGCTGCGGAATTCAAAGGCGACGCCGCGACAGATCAGGGCGACCAGCATCAGAAACAATGCCAGGTAGAATCCACTGAACAAGGTGGCGTAAACATGGGGGAAAGCGGCGAACATGGCGCCGCCGGCCGTAATCATCCAAACTTCGTTGCCATCCCAGACCGGCCCGATCGTATTGATCACGATCCTTCGTTCCAGATCGGTTTTGGCCAGAAAAGGCAACAACGCGCCAACACCGTAATCGAACCCTTCGAGGAAGAAAAAACCGATGAACAGGACTGTCAACAGGATAAACCAGATCACGTTCAGTTCCACAGTGTCGCCTCCTTTGCCGTCGCAACCTTGCCGGAGGTTGCTTGTTCAGGTCCCTGGCGGGCGAATTTTTTCAGCAGATGAACACCGACAACCGCAAGCAATCCATATAGAAGCGTGAAGCCGATTAGCGAGGTCCACACGGCGCCGGAGGACACTGTCGGCGAGACTGCCTGTTCCACCCGTTGCAGCCCAAAAACGATCCAGGGTTGCCGTCCCATTTCCGTGACGATCCAGCCAGCCGAGTTTGCCAAATAAGGTGCTGGCAACGACCAGAAGAGAGCCCGCAACAGCCAGGGGGACTGTTCTAGCCGATTGCGCCGAAACTGGAAGAATGCAAAGGCGGTTAGGGCCAACAACCACATCCCGGCGCCGATCATGATCCGGTAACTCCAAAAGACAGGGAAAATGTCGGGGACATAATTGCCGGGTCCGTATATTTTCTCGTATTGGGTCTGTAATTCCTTGATGCCTTTGATTTCTCCGTCAAAAGAACCATAGACCAGTAAGGACAGAACGCCGGGAACGCTGACTTCCAGCGAGTTTTGCTGTTTGGCTTGGTCAATGGATGCATATAAGAGGTAGGGGGCTGGATTTGCCGTTTCCCACAGCGATTCCATGACGGCAAGCTTCATCGGTTGCGCTTTGGCAACATGCTGAGCCTGCATATGCCCGGTTCCGGCAGCCAGCAACGAGGCGATTAGGGTGCAGGTCAGGCCGATCCTCAGCGAGGAACGGAAGAATTCAAGCTGATTTTTTCGCAGCAGATGATACGCGCTGATGGCCATTACAAAAACTCCGGCGGTAATCAAGCCGCCCATCAAGGTGTGGGGATATTGGCGCAGTACATAGGCATTGGTGAGCAGGGCGAAAAAGTCGGTCATTTCTGCCCGGCCATTGCGCAACACATAGCCGACAGGAGCCTGCATGAACGAATTGGCGATCAAGATCCACAGCGCCGAAAGATTGGAAGCAAAGGCCACCAACCAGATGCAGGCGAGATGGACTTTGCGGGACAAGCGCTCCCAACCGAACAACCAAAGACCGATAAAGACCGATTCGAGATAAAATGCGGTCAGTGCTTCTAACGCCAACGGGACACCAAAGATATCCCCCATGAATCGGGAGTATTCGGACCAGTTCATGCCAAACTGAAACTCCTGCACCAATCCAGTGACAACGCCCAGAGAAAAATTGAGCAGGAAAAGCTTGCCCCAGAACTTGGCCATCCTTTTATAAAGGTCGTTGCCGGTTCTGACATACAATGTTTCCATGACCGCAACCAGAATCGACAGCCCTAGTGTCAACGGGACAAACAGGAAATGATAGACCGAGGTAATGCCGAATTGCCAGCGGGCAAGCAAGACGTCACCCATAACAACACCCCTCTTAGAAATATTCAATCGTCAGTTTTACTAAGAATTATTATTCCATAGCAAATTTGTTTTTCCTGCCCGCATTGTTGACTTGTCAGAATTATTTTGCCGTGTGCATAGAAAAAATCCGCGGTTATCGCGGATTTTTGCTGAAACGGATATTAATTTAGCTTGTTGCCTGCGTCAAGGGATGATGAGAGTCGCTCCCTGCGTGGCACGCGACTCGGCCGCCTTGTGCACGGCTACGATTTGATCCAGCGGGAAGCGGCTGCCGATACCCGGCTTCACCATGCCGGAACTGATGGCGGCGAACAAGTCAGTTGCATTTGCTCGAAACACCGCCGGGTCGGCGTTGTGCGGGAAGACCGACGGGCGGGTGAGAAACAGGCAACCTTTTTTATTCAGTAATTCCGGTTCAATGGCCGGCGCCGGGCCGGATGCGGCGCCAAAAACCACGACCAGGCCAAAGGGTGCAGCACAGTCCAGCGATTTGAGAAAAGTGTCCTTTCCGACGGAATCATATACCACATCAGCCTTTTTGCCGCCGGTCGCTTCCAAAAGTGCTGCTGGCCAATCTTGCTGCGAGTAGTTGATGGCGATATCAGCGCCAGCCGACTTGGCTATGGCGCATTTGTCAGCAGAACTGGCCGTGCCGATTACGAAGGCGCCTAACTTTTTCGCCCACTGACAAAGGATCTGCCCGACACCGCCTGCGGCAGCATGGACCAGAACGATTTCGCCTGGTTTTACCTGATGTGTCTTTTTCAGCAGATATTGGGCGGTCATGCCTTTGAACAACAAAGCGGCCGCTTCTTCCTCGCTTACTGTCGACGGAATCGCAACCAGGCGATCCGCAGGAACATTGCGGTAGTCTGCATACGCGCCCAGTCCGGCATTCATATAGGCGACCCGGTCGCCGGGCTTGAAAGCGGTCACGTCGGGACCGACAGCTTCCACCACGCCAGCTGCTTCATGTCCCAGTCCGGTTGGCAGTGGAATCGGGTAAACGCCCTTTCGTTGGTAGATATCGATGAAGTTCAGCCCAATCGCGGTCTGTTTCAACTGAACTTCACCAGCGGCCGGGTCTGGCAAAGTGACCGATTCCAATTTCATCGTTTCCGGCGCTCCAAACTCGGTAATTATTACTTTTCTAGCTGTTTTCACAGTGTTCCCTCCCGTTCTCTCTATTTTTATTGTAGCGTGGCGTCATGATTCGCGCAATCCGACCAAACGGACCGACCGGAGCTTTCCTTTGATTTTTGTTGTTGCCATCGCTTCCAAGACAAGGGGACCTTTGCCGTGAAACAGTTCGACATAACTGCAGGAGTCCTGAATATCGATGATTCCTGTATCTGCAGCAGTAATGCCGGGAACGGCAGTAATCGCACCCAATATATCGCCCGGACGCAGTTTGGCCTTTCTGCCGGCATTGATGCGAATCGTGCAAATATCACGGTTCAGTCGCTGCTCTGCGGTGACGCCCTGCAGGGCTGGCGGAATTGTTTCAGGCAACAGGTCGGTGTCATTTACCAGTGCGGAAAAATCCCGTCGGGGCAAGGAGTATTGAAGAAGGGCTTCCCATTCTGCCAAAAGCGGCTGGTCGCTTTCCGTGACGAAGCTAATGGCAGCGCCTTCATTGTTCAGGCGACCGGTTCTACCGATGCGGTGCAGGTAGGTTTCCATATCCGGCGGCATATCCACGTTGACCACCAACGAGATGCCATCCACGTCGATGCCGCGGGCTGCCACATCGGTTGCAACAAGGAGGGCAAAAGCGCCTCGCTTGAAATCCTTCATGATCTGCAAGCGAAGGTTCTGTTCCATTCCGCCATGCAACCCGTAACAGAGATAATTGTTGACTGACTGTCGCTGTATTGCCTGTGTCAATGCGTCGACCCGGTCACGGCTGTTGCAAAACAGAATGCAGCGGACAGGGTGCAATTCTTTCAATAAATGAAGGATCAAGCGGGGTTTATCCTGTTCTGACACTGAGCAGACGTATTGGCGAATTTTCTCCTGCAACGGTTTTTCCGCCTCGATGGAGATTCTTTGTGGTGAACGCAGATATTGCCGGCAAAGCTGTTCGACCGGCTCGGGAATTGTGGCGGAAAACAGCAGGGTTACCCGTTCCGGAGGCAACAGTGCGATGATGGCCTGGATTTGTTCCAGAAAACCAAAATCCAGCATTTTATCGGCTTCGTCGAGGATTAACCAGCGAATTTGAGAATGATCCAAAGTGCCTGAACTTAGATGTTCAAGCGTTCGACCCGGCGTTCCGGCAACGACATGCACCCGTTGTCGCAGCTCGTTGCGTTGCAGGGCCATCGATTGTTTACCAAGGATAGCGGCGCAGCGGATTTTTTTGAAGCGGCCGATCTGGCTGAAGGTTTGCTTCACTTGCTGGGTCAGTTCACGGGTAGGCACCAGGACTAAGGCCTGGGGACGCCGTAGGTTCAAGACGATTTTCTCACAGATTGGAATGGCATAGGCCGCGGTTTTGCCGCTGCCTGTGGGAGCGCTGACAATAAGGTCCTGCTTTGCCAGCACGGCCGGGATCACCGCTTGCTGGACCTCGGTCAGCTCGGCATAACCAAGGCTGGTCAAAGCCTGCTGAATTTCTTCACTCAATCCTTGCATTAGGCAACTCCGATCAACAAGCTCGCGTTATTTGACGCGGCAGGGAAATGAGCGGCAAAAGCGAATCGATATATTTATGGATTCCAAGGAGGGACGTTTTGATGAAAAAGAGGACAAGCATGATATGCCTGTTGCTGGTTTGTTTTGTCTCGCTGCTACCGGCCGCGACTGCGGCGGCAGTGACAGCGGAACGGATCGAGATTCCGTTGCAGTGGCAGGGGAAAACCCTGGAACTGGATGCGATGATATACAAACCACCAGGTGAAGGGCCGTTTCCTGCCATGGTCATGACGCATGGCACTTCGCGCCAAGCTGCCGACCGGCAAAAAATTGCCGCCGATAATTATTATGTCAAAAATGCCAACTTGTTTGCCGACATGGGCCTTGTCGTCCTGTTTGTCGTTCGGCGCGGCTTTGGCGTATCTGATGGTCCGTACAGCGAATTCAACAAATATCCGGACGGGAGCCGCAACTACACGCAGGACGGCCTCGAGGCCGCCAAGGACCTAGGTGCGGCAGTGCAGTATTTGCAAGCACAGCCGTTTGTAGATAAACGAAAGATCGTGTTGTTAGGCCAATCCACCGGCGGGCATAGCGCCATTGCAACAGGCTCGCTGAATTTGCCCGGCGTTGCGGGCGTAATCAATTTCGCGGGTGGCAGGGGCTCCACCGGTCCCGACGAAATACGCGACGAAGCCAATCTGATCGATTCTTTCCGGACTTACGGAAAAACGTTTCGCATCCCGACTCTCTGGCTATATTCAGAGAATGACCACTATTTCGGTCCGGAGTTGGTGAAAAAGTTCTTAGCGGCTTTTCGCTCCGGTGGCGCGAAGGTGACATTTGTTCCCTTGCCGCCGCTGGGTGAGGACGGTCATTCTTCTTTCCTGCGGGGGCAAGACAATTGGCTGGATGAGGTGTATTACTTTTTGCAGAACATCGGCCTGATTTCTCCGCTGGGATTTACTGGACCGCCGAACTATGCCTTTTCGTCCATCCGGTGTTGCCGAGCTGCGGCTGCATAGGCCTGCACGGCATCCTTGGCCGGCTTTTCGAACGGAATTTCCGACACTTCATCGGGTTTGGCAATTCGCTTTAATTCAGGTTTGGGCAGTGCCAGACGGAAAAAATCGTAGGCGGCTTCGGCCGAATCAGACAGCGGGAATAATTCGGTAAAACCGGTCATTTCGAAGATTTCCAACACTCCCGGCTTCAAACAGCAAAGCGCCATATTGCCGCCAGCCTTCCGGCAACGCTTCAGGCCGGCGAGAAATACGCGCAGTCCGGCGCTGGACACATACTCGTTCTGATGAAAGTCACAGATGATTTTATTATGGCCGGCATCCAGCAACTGATTGCAGAGCTGTTCCAAAATCGGCGCTGAAGTCGTATCAATCCGATCGGCTATTACGATGCGATGGATGCCGGCTTGTTCCGTCAGTTGCATCACGAGTCTGCTCCTTCGTGCGTCGTGGGGATGATCAGTACTTCGCTGCCGGTGATCCGATTCTCCAGGTCGCGTTTGATGTTGCGGATGCTTTGTTGGACTTGCCGCATTCTTTTATCTCCGTCAAACTCCAGGAAAATTTCGATGAAAAGCCGGTTGAGGTCGCGCCTGAGCCGGATTTCATGGCAATCGGCGTATTCATCGAAGTGCGCCGACAGTACGCGCAGGATATCCGCCTGCAGAGCTTCGTCCTGTTCATAATAGTGGTAGAGGTTTGTGAGTCCAGCCGCTGAAAAAACTTCCCGCAACGCTGGTTTGAGCAGGCAAAAAACCATCTGGCCCTGAACCCGGTGAAGATCTTTTAAGACATTGATAAACATGGCGAGTCCCGCGTCGGAAACTGAATCAGTCTGCGAAAAATTGCATACGATGTGACGGAATTCTTCCGCAATCAACTGACGCAGGACGGTTTCCACCTGCGTCACAGCCTCGCCGTCAACTGCTGACGGAAGAACGACCACCTTTGTTGAACCGTGAGTGTTGACGGGTATTTCCATGTCTAAAAAACCAGCTCCCCGATATTTCTGCCGAGTATTCGTTCCTTGATCGTGTCGGCAACCTGTACGGCTTTGATCCGCTCCAGCTCCAGCCCGATGTCCATATAAGGGGCACAGCTGCCGAACAGAACGTTTTCTGCGCCGGCCTTGTCGATTAGCAGTTCAATAAAATCCCGCCTATACACGCCTGAAATATCGAATTTGACATTCTTCGCCGCAGCGACAATCAGCGCGTCATCAAAACTAAGACCGCTGATGTCCAGTTGGCAGGCATGGGTGGCAATTGCCGTGACCTGGGGGTAACGCTCCATCAGCTCGAGAACTTGTAGCGGCTCCGAGACAATGGGGTAACCGGCATTGATATAAACGGGGACCTGGAGTGCAGCGATAGCATCCATCACATCATGGACCAGCGGTGCATTGATCGGAAAATTTTCTTCCCAGGGATGAAGATGGATTCCTTTCAATCCGTACTGTCGGATTGCCCGGCGAATCTGTTCGGGAGCTTTGGTTTCCCAGGGATTGACCCGGCCGAACGCAGCGATCCGGGGATCCTTCTCCTGCAATCGTGCAACCTGCTGGTTGGCCCGGTCATAGTCATGATCGATCGGTTTCAATGGCCGGACAACGACTTTGTCCAACTGGTTCTGCCGCATCATCGCATACAGGTCGTCAGTGGAAACGGAATTGCGCAGCAACGATTCTCCGATAAAAATATTGGCGTCAATGATCATTGCCATCGTCCCCCTGTCAGGTCCAGTTTCAAGAGACGGGCGATATTTTTATAGAGGATCTTTTCCTCGATTTCCATCGGCAAGTGCAAATTACGGATCTTTGCCAACTCGGAAACCGGATCGCCGGCAGGGTTGTCGGAGGCGAACACGATCCGGTCCGGCCCAATCGCTTCCAGCGCCTGCAGAATGATCCGTGGATAAGGAATCGAGGAAGTATCCAGTATAATATTGCGGTGTTTCTGCGCAACCCGGATGATTTCCTCACCGCGGAAAAAGCCTCCCATGTGACAGATGATGGTGGTCTCCGGACAAAGTTCGGCGGCTTTGCCAATCTGTAGCGGCTGCGCCAGCGGTTTGTCACAGCAGTGGATAAAGACAGGAACATCAAGTGTGGCGGCGCTGCGCAGCAGATTGGTGCAAAACGGAGAATAGGGTTTAATCAGGTTGGAAATCGGGTGCAGTTTCATCCCCTTGACTTTCGGCTCGGTGCGGATCGTATGTTCAAAGACTCGAACAGCCTCTTCGGCTCCTTTGGGATCGATCCGGACAAAACCAAGCAGACGGTCGGGAAAACGTTGGACATAGTCGATCAAGTTCTCTACCGCCGCAGGATTGAAGGGGGCTTCGGCATAGGTAGTAATAACCGAAATATCAATGCCGGCCCGGTCCATCAACTGGATTACCCTTTCGGGCGGGTCGATCCAACCGAACAGCCTGTATTCATCAGCATGGGCATGGGCATCGATGATCATTGCGGATCCAC